>NZ_SCMZ01000056.1:0-22865 GCF_005503285.1 Sphingomonas sp. 2SG | reverse complement strand
GGTGGGGGTCGCCTGTTCGATGGCGGCGGGGGCGCTCGCCGCGGTGCTCGGCGGCAGCAACCGCCAGATCGAGAATGCCGCGGAGATCGGCATGGAGCACAATCTCGGCCTCACCTGCGACCCGATCGGCGGGCTGGTGCAGATCCCGTGCATCGAGCGCAACACGATGGGCGCGGTGAAGGCGATCAATGCCGCCTATCTCGCGCTGCGCGGCGACGGCAGCCACGTCGTCAGCCTCGACGCGGTGATCGAGACGATGCGCCAGACCGGCGAGGACATGCGCTCGAAATACAAGGAAACCAGCCTCGGCGGCCTCGCCGTCAACGTGGTGGAATGTTGACGTGTCAGCATGTCGTCGTGTCGACAGCCCTACATCCAAGTGCGGCGCGACTTGAGCGAAATGCACATCGACAAACCTAATCGTCGATCCCTATGCAATCCGACATGTCGACACGGCGACATGTCGTAGCCTAGATGTGCCTGTTAACCCTTTGCAGCTAGGCACAAGCCATGCGTATTCTCGTCACCGGGGGAGCCGGCTTCATCGGCTCGGCGTTGGTCCGCCACCTGATCCGCAACACCGGGCACGAGGTGCTGAACCTCGATGCGTTGACCTATGCCGGTACGCTGACCGCACTCGCGCCGGTCGCCGACGATCCCCGCTATCGTTTCGTCCATGCCAACGTGTGCGATGCGGCGGCCGTCGGCGCCGCGATCCACGACTTCCGCCCGGACGTGATCACCCATCTGGCCGCCGAGAGCCATGTCGACCGATCGATCGATGGCCCTGGCGCCTTCGTACAGACCAACGTCGTCGGCACCTTCACGATGCTTACCGCCGCGCGTGCCTATTGGCAGGCCCTGTCACAAACCGAGCGCGCGGCGTTCCGATTTCATCACATTTCGACCGACGAAGTGTTCGGTTCGCTGGGGCCTACCGGCGCATTCACCGAGGAGACGCCCTATGACCCGCGCTCGCCCTATTCGGCGTCAAAGGCGGCATCCGATCATCTGGTCAGTGCCTGGGGCCATACGTATGACCTGCCGGTGCTCGTCACCAATTGCTCGAACAACTACGGCCCCTATCACTTTCCCGAAAAGATGATCCCGTTGATGATCGTCAAGGCCTTGGCGGGAGAGACCTTGCCTGTCTACGGGCGAGGCGAGAACGTGCGCGACTGGCTGTTCGTCGAGGATCACGTCCGCGCATTGCAAGCGGTGCTCGAACGTGGCGTCCCAAGGCGCCGTTATAATATCGGCGGCAGCGCCGAGCGACGGAATATCGACGTAGTCGAAACACTCTGTGCGACGCTTGATCGACTGCGTCCGCGCGAGAAAGGGGGCTCCTACGCCGAACAGATCGGCTTCGTTGCCGATCGTCCGGGTCACGATCAGCGCTATGCGATCGACGCTACCCGCATCCACGCCGAACTGGGCTGGGCGCCACAGGAGAGTTTCGAAAGCGGCCTGGAAATGACGATCCGCTGGTATCTCGACAACGCAGCTTGGTGGCAGCCTCTGGTCGATAGGCAAGCGGCAGACGTGCGACGCGGACTGAATGGACAAATGGAGCGTTCGGCATGAAGGGCATCATTCTTGCCGGCGGCACCGGCACGCGGCTCCATCCTGCAACGTTGGTCGTCAACAAGCAGTTGCTGCCGGTCTACGATAAGCCAATGATCTATTACCCGCTATCTGCGCTGATGCTCGCGGGCATCCGCGAGATTTTGATCATCTCGAGTCCCGAATATTTATCGCATTATCGAACATTGTTCGGTGATGGGTCTCGGCTTGGCCTACAGATTGCCTATGCCGAGCAGCAACGTCCCGAAGGCCTGCCCCAGGCGTTTACCATTGGCCGCGAGTGGATTGCGGGCGAGCCGGTCACACTGATTCTTGGCGACAATATCTTCTTCGGCAATGGCTTGGGACCAATGCTGCGGCGTGCGGTCGCCCGTGCGGAGGCAGGCAAGGGCGGTGCGACGATCTTTTCGTATCGAGTGGAGGATCCCCAACGTTACGGCGTCATCGCCTTCGACGCGGACGGTCGCGCTGTTTCCATCGAGGAGAAGCCGGAACGCCCGCGCTCCAACCATGCGATCACCGGGCTTTACGTCTTTGATGCCCAGGTTTGCGATCATACCGTCGGCCTAACCCCTTCACCACGCGGGGAGCTGGAAATCACCGATCTGGCGCGTCGCTATATGGAGGTCGGCACGCTCCATGTCGAACCGATGGGCAGAGGCTTCGCCTGGCTCGACACCGGCACCCACGACAGCCTACTGGAGGCGGCCGAATTCGTCCGCACCATTCAGCATCGCCAGGGCATCCAGATCGCCTGCTTGGAGGAGATCGCTTTCCTGCAAGGATTCATCACGGCCGAGGCAGCCGCGGAACAGGGCAGGGCGCTTGCCAAAACAGCCTATGGTCGCGCGATTTTGACGGCGATCGAAGAGGAAGCGTACGCGCCGCTACCGTTTGGCGAACGCCGCGCCGATGACAGGCGCAGAGGCTGAGCCGAAAAACACATGCTCGACAGGCCGACATGTCTACACGTCGGCCTGTCGATCATCTTACTTGGCGAGCAGCCCCTCGGCGAAGCTGCGCACGCTCGGGCCGATATCGGCGCGGGCGAGGGCGAGGGCGAGATTCGCTTGGATATAGCCCGCCTTGTCGCCGCAATCGTAGCGCTCGCCGTCGAAGGTGAAGCCGTGGAACGGCTGCTGGCCGATCAGCTGCGCCATCGCGTCGGTGAGCTGGATCTCGCCGCCCGCTCCCTTTTCCTGGCTCTCAAGGATGCGCATCACCTCGGGCTGGAGGATGTAGCGGCCGGGGATCATCAGGTTGGACGGCGCGCTGCCCTGCTTGGGCTTTTCGACCAGCGCCTTGACCTCGGTAAGGCGGCCATCGATCGCGCCGGGCGAGATGATGCCGTATTTGTCGGTCTCGCTGTCGGCGACCTCGAGCGCACCGACGATATTGCCGCCGACCTGATTATAGGCCTCGACCATCTGCGCGATGAAGCCGGGCTTGCCGACCATCAGCTCGTCGGGGAGCAGCACCGCGAACGGCTCGTCGCCGACGATCTCGCGCGCGCACCATACTGCATGGCCGAGGCCGAGCGGCTCCTGCTGGCGGACGTAGACCGGCGAGCCGGGCTTCTGGCGGATGCCCTCGATGACGCTGAGCGACTTGCCGCGCGCGCGCATCGTATCCTCGAGCTCGTAGGAAATGTCGAAATGGTCCTCGAGCGCGCCCTTGCCGCGGCCGGTGACGAAGATGATCTGCTCGATCCCCGCCTCGAGCGCTTCCTCGACCGCATATTGGATCAGCGGCTTGTCGACGACGGTCAGCATCTCCTTGGGCATCGCCTTGGTCGCGGGAAGGAACCGCGTGCCGAGCCCGGCTACCGGAAACACCGCTTTGCGTACGCGCTTGATCGTCATGACTGGTCCCATCGATTGCTGTGGAGGCGGTCGAGACCACCCGTCGCCCGGGGGTCTAGAATGTTATGAAGACAGAAGAAATACAGTCATCCACCCATTCGTACCGGATCGGTCGCGACCCGGCGCAGGCGGGGTGCCGGTTCAGCGCAGCCGGCCGGCGGCATCGTGGGCGAGCAGGCCGCGGACCTCCTCGGCATAGGCCGGGCGACGCATCCATTGATGGCGGATATGATCGAAGGTGCGGCGGAACGCCCTGGGCGTCGGCGTCCGGAAGGGCAAAGTGAGCAGCGCCAGAACGCGCCAGGCGAGCCCCCAGCGGCCGACCCTTTGTCCCGCAGCTGTCAAGCCCGAGGTAGCGACCAGGCTAGGCCAGGGCATCGTGAAATGGCCCAGCGCCGCGTCGATATCCGATTCATAGCCGCGGTTGATGAAGCCGTTCGCCTCCTTCAGCGCGCCGACCGGGCGGGTGTGGCGGATCGGGATGGCGTCGACGATCGCGAAGCGCCGGTCCTCGGGCGGCAGCGCGCTGCCCCAGACCAGGTCGATGCCGCTTTCCCAGCCGTAATCGAACAGCGGCGCGACCTCGCGCAGCGCACGCGCCGCGAAAAAGGGCGCCATCATCTCGATGTAATTCACCTCGCGGAAGGTGAAGGACGGATTGCGCGCGGTGCCGGCGTAGGTGAAATAGCTGTCCCAGGTCAGGCTCGGTTGGAAGATCGTGAACCCCTCCGCCGCGCCGAGTGCGAACAGCCGGCTGAGACTGTCGGCATCGGTGTCGATGTCGTCGTCGATCAGCGCGACATAGTCATATTGGGCGATGAAATCGCTGTTGTCGGACAGCGTCGCACGCCAGCCCTGGACCTTGGTGCCGGGGATGAAGCGGTGGAACGTGCCCGCCGCGTCGAGCGGGCGGCTGTTAGGATCGAAGGAGGCGACGAGCAGATCGAAGTCGCGCGCGGAGGCAGGCGCGAGCCAGCGCTCGTGCAGACTTTTCGGTCCCGCCCGCGTGATGACCAGATTTTTCGAATTTGCCGGGCCAAGCATCAATGGGCAGTCCTGGAATGCATGATGCTCCCGTGTCTCCGCAGGGCGTACGTCGCGGCAATTCCGCCGGGGTCGGGCGCTTTATCGGCGTCGGGTAGCGCATTTCATCGTATCAATCCAGCATCCTGACGCATGCCAACCGTCCCACTTAAGCATTCCGGCGGGACGATGGCCGCATTGCCACACTGCACGGCGAATTGTGTGATATGATTGCTGAACAGTCGCGTCTTCGCCATGGCCGCATCGTCTTGCCGGTGCGGCGATCAGACCGCGGCCTGCAATTCCAGCCGGCGGATATGATCCAGCAACTCAGGCTCGTTCCACAGCCGCCGTTCGAGATAGGATTTGGCGATCTGCTTGACTTTGTAGGCGGCGCGCCGGCGCAGATCTAGCGCCGCACAATATTCTCTGATCTCGGGGAACTCGCGGGCGATGGCGAGATAGGGCTTGTGCCACGACCGTCCCCACGGCGCATAAGCGCCTTGCCACGGGCGTGGATTGGACATGAAATGGACGATCGCCGGGGGGGCGATGGTGTCGATGCCGTAACCGAGCACGAACCCCGGGAAGTTCCACCGGATCGAGGCGTAATCGCGGCGGCCGTCGGTGACCCGGTTGATGATCGTCTGATCCTCGAAGTGCAGCGCGCTGGACGCCGCACCGATCTGCGCCAGCGCCTCGCGCGAGATCGCCGCCCAGCTCGCCCGGTTGACCCGAAACACGCCGCTGTTGACGTAATTCTCGCCGAATGCGGTGATCTCATCCTCGAAATCGCCGCGCAGCCGGGCGATGCCGCTGAGATAGATCATCGGGTCGCGCACCGCGCACAACCCGCCGTCCTGCGGCTGGAAGTCGAGCAGCGGGGTCAGGTCGCCGACGACCTGCGTATCGCCGTCGAGGTAGAGGATCTCCGCATAATCGGCCGGCAGCAGCTGATCGAGGAACAGGCGTGCGTTCATGATGTGCAGATCGCCGAGGAAGGCCGGGTCCTCCCAGCGATACGCAATCCCCTTGGCCGCGCAGACATGCGCGATGCGGCGGCTTTCCTCACCCGGTTCGCGGGTCAGATCGTAGACGATGACGTCCCAATGCGCCGGCGAAAACTGCCGCGCCTGTATTGCACTGACCAGCGATTGGAACAGATACCCCTGGTTCGCTATGTAGCAAATGCACGATCGCGGCGGGGAAGAATTGACAGTCACGTAAATTCCTTTGCGGCCACTCTGTGTGACGGACGACCGACCGCCGTCAATACGTTCGTGGAACCGATGTCCGTGCCGCGCCGCTGATGACATTTTTCGCAGTCACTCAAGACGCTAGCCTCCTCCCTCAGTGCAACCGGCATAACGGATGTCGCGACCCGCGGTAAGGGAGGGAAGGGAACGACGTGGCTCATCGAGCCATCATATTGGCGTATTATTTTCCGCGGCCGGCGGGAGATAGCGGATAGGTCAATTCTCCTGTGCCAAAATCGGACGCGGGGCGCGATGGGTAGCGCCGGACCGCGGACTGGCTTAAAGAAAGTCTGACCGCTGCGTTAACTGTCGGATCGACTGGCGCGGTGGTGCGTAGACGCCCGGCGCACCGGACGGTGGCGCCGACCGCGACGACGATGCGGCGTATGGAGGTTGCCAGCCGGGCAAAAGACCCGGCGATGGCCCGCAAAGGGCCGGCACGCTGCTCCCCAACGATGGAAGGCAAAGGTGGCCATGATCCCATTCCTGCCCAGGACCCGCGTCGACCGCACGCGTTCGGTCCGCACGCACGCCGAGCGCAGCCGCCTGCTGTCGGCCGGCATGACCGGCTGCGCGGCGCTGACGCTGGCCACCACCGCCGCCTGTACGCCGCTGCCCAGATGCGCCGCGACGATCGATCTGCGCCAGTATCGCCAGACCTTCGACGAACCGTTCGACACGCTCGACGTCTCCGCGCGCGGCCCGGGCACGCGCTGGACCGCGCATACGCCGTGGAACGGCGATTTCGGCTCCTCGACCTTCGTCGATCCGCAGCCGGGCTTCCCCTTTTCGGTCCGCGACGGTCTGCTGACCATCCACATGAAGCGCGACGCGCAGGGCAAATGGCATTCGGGACTGTTGTCGTCGAGCGACGCACAGGGCCGCGGCTTCCTGCAGCGCACCGGCTATTTTGAGATGCGCGCGATCCTGCCCAAGGGTGACGGCGTCTGGCCGGCGTTCTGGCTCGGCTCGCTCGGCAAGAAGGGCGAGACGACGCCGGAGATCGACGTGCTCGAACATTACGGCCGCGATCCCGCCACCTTCCTCGCCACCACGCATCTGTGGACCGACGGCAAGAGCCGCGATCAGGGCCCCAAGGTGGTGCGGGTGCCGCCGGATTCGCTGACCACGGGGATGCATCGCTATGGCGTCAGCGTCGAGAAGGATGCGATCAACGTCTTCCTCGACGGCCGCTCGGTCGCCTGTTTCGCTTCGGCCCCCGAGTATCTGAAGCCCAAGATGTTGCTCCTCAACCTGGGCGCAGGTGGCGGCTGGCCGATCGACAAGATGCCCGACGATCGCGCGATGACGGTCGATTATGTGCGCGCCTACGTCAAACGCCCCCGCCCGTGAGCCCCGTCAGTGATTTGCAATGTCGCGATGGTAAGTTCGCTGCCAAGAGATTGAGATAGGACGATGATCATGAAGGTTCATGTCCACCTGGCCTATGGCTTCGGCGAGGATCGGTGGGGTCGCAGGTTCGACAGCGGTGAGCTGATCGGCGTCAACGAACGCGACCCTTATGGCTATCGCCATGCCATGCCGATGGTCGAGGCGATGACCAAGTCGGTCGATCATCCCGAAGGCCGATTGGGCCGGCTGGTGCGGCTCGGGCTGCGCGCCGTGCTCGGCTTCGATGTCCTGCACGCCTGGCGCAACCGCCGGGCGATGCGCGCGGCCGATGTCGTCTGGACGCACACCGAATCGCAGCATCTCGCGGTCAGCCAGGTGTTCGCGCTGCAGCGGCTCACGCCGGCGGAGCGGCCCAAGCTGCTCGCGCAGAGCGTCTGGCTGATGGATGGCTGGGACCGGTTGTCGGGTCTGCGCCGTGCCTATTACCGCCGGCTGATGCGCAGTGCCGACATGCTCACCTTCCATTCGCAGGAAAATCTCGAGATGGCGCGCCAGCGCCTCGCCGACCGGCCGAGCGAATTGGTGCTGTTCGGGATCAACGCGAGCGAGCAGACGCCGCCCGTGCGCGGTCAGGCAGGCGATCCGCAGCGGATCATCGCGGTCGGCAACGACGTGCATCGCGACTGGCCGACGCTGATCCAGGCGGTGGCGCGCCATCCCGACTGGCGGCTGCGCATTGTCTCGACCAAATGTCCCGCGGCGCTCGCCGAGGGGATCGCCAACGTCGAGATCGCCGGGGTCGACAATAACGACGACCTCAAGGCGCTGTATCGTCAGGCGACGATCGCGATCGTGCCGCTGTCGCCCAACGCCCATGCCTCGGGGATCACCGTCCTGCAGGAGGCGGCACTCAACGGCGTCGCCGCGATCGCCAGCGACGTCGGCGGGCTGCGCGATTATTTCGATGCAGATGCGGTGACTTATTATGCCAGCGGCGATGTCGACGGGCTCGAGCGGGCGATCGACGGGCTCTTGTCGGACCCCGAGAAGCGCTACGCCCAGGCGGTCGCCGCTCAGCACCGGATGGGGCCGGACGGGCTCAGCTCCTACGCCTTCGCACGTCGCCATGTCGAGATTTCTCAATCACTTGTCGGTGAGACTCGATCGCCTGCCGGGCGTCGGCAAGCGGCGGTCGCATGATCGGGCACGGGATCGCGCATTTCCCGACATGAGACAGGCCGCATCGGCCATCTGTGCCGATCTGGGCACACTTGTGATGGAATTATCTACCGTTATCAGGATGGTATGATGTAGCGCCGGCAAAACCGGCCATGAAGCCGAGTGGCGCGCGAATTATTTCGGCGGTATTAACCTTACCGCAACGGGCGCGGTGCGATTGGGCTGGTGAAGGGGTTGTCGTTATGTATCTAACCCAGGAAAGGGGCGGTGAACCGCGCGTGTCCGATCGCCCATCCGAAAATCACGTTAACGAGATGATCCTGCGCATGCTCGATCTCGTCGTTGGCATCATCGCCATCATCGTCTTCGCTCCTTTGCTGATCGGTCTGGCGATCGCGATCTATGCTAGCGATCCCGGACCGCTGATCTTCGCGCAGCCGCGGATCGGGCGGAACGGGCGCGAATTCCGCTGCCTCAAGTTCCGCACCATGGTGGTCGACGCGACCGACCGGCTCGAGCAATTGCTCGCCAACGATCCCGCCGCGCGCGCCGAATGGGCGCGCGACCACAAGTTGCGCAACGACCCGCGTATCACCCCGCTCGGCCGCTTCCTGCGCAAGAGCAGCCTCGACGAGCTGCCGCAGTTCTTCAACCTGATCAACGGCACGATGAGCATCGTCGGACCGCGGCCGATCGTGAACGCCGAAGTGGTCCGCTACGGCCGCCGCTTCCAGGATTATTGCCGGGTGCGGCCGGGCATCACCGGCCTGTGGCAGGTCAGCGGGCGCAGCGACACGACCTACCGGCGCCGCGTCGCGCTCGACGTCGCTTATTCGAAGCATCGTTCGCTCGGGCTCAATATCAAGATCATGATGATGACGGTGCCTGCGGTGCTGGCGGCCAAGGGCAGCCGCTAGAGCCGCGACGGACGCGAAAAGGGGGAACGGATTGCGCAAGGACATGACCGGCGGACCCGCGGGGGCGGGGCGGCTGCTCGTCAACGGGCGGTTCCTCTATGCCCGGCCGACCGGCGTCCAGCGCGTCGCCACCGCCTTGCTCCACCAATTGGGCGCGCGCCGCGACGAGCTGCTGCGCCTGTTCCCCGCCGGGGTGCAGGTCGAGGCGCCGCGCGGCGATGCCGCGGCGACGATCGCGGGCCTGCCGGTGCATCAGGCCGGTCGTCGCGGCGGCCAGATCTGGGAACAGTTCACGCTGCCGCGGCAGGGGAGGGGCGACGTCATCCTGTCGCTCTCCAACGTCGGGCCGCTCGCCGCGGCGCGCGGTATCACGATGATCCACGACGCGCAGGTCTATACCGCGCCGCAATCCTATTCGTCCGCCTTCGTGCGCTGGTATCGCTTCCTGCTGCCGCGGCTTGGCCGCCGCAACCTGCAGATCCTGACCGTCTCGCATTTCTCCAAGCAGCAGCTCGTCGATCACAAGGTCGCGCGCGCCGAGACGATCACGGTGATCCCCAACGGCGTCGACCATATCCTCGGCTTCGCCAGCGATGCCGGCGCCGTCCGCCGCCTCGCGCTTACCGAGCGCCGCTATGTCGTCGCACTGGCGACGACGCAGCCGCACAAGAACATCGCAGTGCTGCTGCGCGCCTTCGCCGACGGCGCGATGGGCGACGTCCGGCTGGTGCTGCTCGGCAAGGCGAGCGCCGACGAGATGCGCGCTGCCTATCCCTTCCTGCCCGACGACGTGCTGTTCACCGGCATGATCGACGACGGCGAGCTGCGCGGCCTGCTCGAGACCGCTTTGTGCTTCGCGATGCCCTCGACGACCGAGGGCTTCGGCCTGCCGCCGCTCGAGGCGATGATCCTCGGTACCCCGGCGGTCGTCGCGCCGTGCGGCGCGCTGCCCGAAGCCTGCGGGGAGGGGGCGCTCTACGCCGACCCCGACCAGCCCGACGCATGGCGGACGCAGATCCGCAGCCTGCGCGACGATCCCGCGTTGCGCGCGCGGATGAGCGAGGCCGGCGCGGCGCAGGCCGCCACCTTCACCTGGGCACGCGCCGGCGACCTGCTGGTCGACGCGCTGCGCCGCTGCCTGCCGGGGCAGCGCGCATGAGCCCGCACACCCTGTTTGGCCAGTCAAGGAGCGCCCGATGAAGGTCGCCATCGTCATCGCCAGCGTCGGCCGCCCGGTCGAGCTCGCCCGCTGGGTCGACCATGCCCGCCGCCAGACGCTGACGCCGAGCGAGATCATCTTCTCGATCGCCTCGGACGCCGACATTCCGGCAGGCTTCGCCGATCCGTCGGTCAAGGTGCTGCGCGGGCCGAAGGGCTCGTGCCACCAGCGCAATTCGGGGCTCGATGCGCTGACCAGCGCGCCCGACGTGGTCGCCTTCTTCGACGACGATTACGTGCCGAGCCGGCGCTGCATCGAGGGGATCGCCGCGGTGTTCACGGCGCATCCCGATCTGGTCGGCACCAGCGGGCAGCTGCTCGCCGACGGCATCCATAGCGCCGGCGTCGATTACGAGACGGCGACGACGATGGTCGAGGCCTATGATGCCGAGGACCCGCCGATCGATACCACGCTGATCAAGGCCATGGGCACCTATGGCTGCAACATGGCGTTCCGCTGCGCGGCGATCGGCGACGTCCGCTTCGACGAGAAGCTGCCGCTCTATGCCTGGCAGGAGGACGTCGACTTCTCACGGCGGTTGCGCAGCCGCGGCCGCGTGGAACGCACGCACGGCTTCGTCGGGGTGCACCAGGGGGTCAAGGGTGGTCGCAGCCCGGGTCTGCGCCTCGGCTATTCGCAGGTCGCCAACCCGCTCTATCTCATCCGCAAGGGGACCATGGCGCCAAGCGACGCCTTGTGGCTGATGATGCGCAACGTCGGCAGCAACCACGTCAAGGCGTTCACCCCCGAGCCGTGGGTCGATCGCAAGGGCCGCGTCGCGGGCAATTGGCGCGCGGTGAAGGACCTGCTGACCGGCAAGCTGCGCCCGGACCGGATCCTCGACTTCTAGGAACGGCGAGCGGCGGCTCAGTCGCTGCGGATGGCCGTGCCGCTCTGCGGGAAAGCGAGGCTGGCCGGGGCGAGGGCGCAGGGCTCGGCGCGCCGTGCCGCCGCGACCATGGTCATGCCGCCCCGCGTCGTCCGCTTCAGCCTCGACAGGACCAGCGCGGTTACCGAAAACCAGCCCAGAGCGATCACCGCGAAGGCGATGAGCAAGATGTCGGTGAACCCCGCGACGATCATCAGCGCGCAGGCCGCGGCGAAGAAATCCCGCATCGTCAGATGAATGAAGAATTCGGTGAGCCGCGACGTGCGTCGGCCGTTGCGCAGCTGCCGTTTGATGACGTCGAAGTTCATCGCCTCGCCCATCGCGCTCGCATGTCTGCCGATCAGCAGGAGGCCGGCGGCCAGCGTGACCAGTGCGATGCCGCCCGCAACCGCGCTCGTCACGTCGCCGGCCATGGCGACATTGACGGTCACGCCGGTGATGAACGCCAGGTTGGTGAAGGCATCGATGACGCTGTCCAGCGTCGCGCCGAGTTCCGACGTGCGATAGGTCGCGCGCGCGATCTCGCCGTCGACGCCGTCGAAGATCGAGGCGGCCTGGAACAGCAAGGCCCCCAGGATCAGCCCGGTACCGTCGCCGAGGAACAGGGCGAACGCCATTGCCAGACCCAGCAGGGCGGTGCCGAGGCTGGCATGGAACGGGGTGACGGCCGGGATGCGCAGTAACTGATGACTGATCGCCCGCGAGATCGGGCGGTTGATGTAGCGGGACACGATGCCGTCGCCGCCCTTGCCGGTCGCGGCGAGCACGTCGCGGCTCGCGCGGCGGAGCAGTTTGAAGGCCGCCGCCTGCGGCAGGAGCGCGGACGACAGCGATACCCGATCCTTGACGCAGGCGTCGAACAGCGCCGGGAGCACGTTCTCGCGCCCGGGGCCGCTATGCCGTTGCGCCAATGCCGCGACGAACGTCTCGCCACGCACCGTCAGCCTCTCGTCGTCCGAAGGTACGATCGCGAAACCGAGCCGGAGATCCGGCGCCAGACGCCGGCATTCCGCCAGCAGCGCGTCGCCGGGGACCCATGGTTCGTCGACGACGATCGAACACCGGCGGATGCCGTCCTGCTCCGCGATCCCGGCGATCGCCTGCGCGGCGCGGGCCGCGGCGGGAATGCCGGCGACGCGATATTCCGCGGTCGCCGCACTCGAAAAGACAAGGATGATCTGGGGCAAGTCGCTCGTTCCCGCTGGTGCGTCGCTGGGTTGACGGAACGGCGGCAGCAAAACCTTGGTCAAAAGCGCCGGACCGGGGCGTCTGCCAGCAATTGGCGGTAGAGCGTCAGATTGGCCGCGGCGAAATTACGCCAGCGCAGCGCGCGCGCCCGCGTCAGGCCGGCGGCCCGCATCCGTTCGGCGCGAGCGGGCGAACGCACCACCGCCAGCAGCCGGTCGGCGATCGACCCGATGTCGTGCGGATCGGCAAGCAGCGCCGCACCCCCCGCGACCTCCGGCATCGACGAAGTCATGCTGGTGACGACCGGGCAGCCGCTCGCCATCGCCTCGGCGACGGGATTGCCGAAGCCTTCGGCGAAGGAGGGATGCAGCAGCACCCGTGCGGCGCCGTACAGCGTCACCAGCGCATCGCTGTCGACGACGGGGAGGAAGTGGACCCGCTCGCCGATACCGAGCGCCCGCGCCAGGCTCTCGAGCCGTACCCGCCCCGCACCACGCCGCTGCACCATGACCAGATCGATGCCGCGATCGTCGGCGAAGGCGGCGGCAAAGCCGCGCATCGCGCCTTCGTGGTTCTTGTACGGCGCATCCTGTCCGACGGTCAGCACGAAGGGGCGCCCGGGTGTCAGGCCCAGCGCCGTCAGCGCCGCAGCGTCCGGTGCGACCGGCCGGAAATGATCGGAGACGCCCGACAGCGTCACCGTCGTTCGCGACGCAACGTCCGGATCATAAGCGGCGAGCTGCGTCGCGGTCGCCGTGCTGATCGCCGCGATCGCATCGGCGGTGCGGATCGCGCGGCGCAGGCCGTGGCCGTAGAAGAGCCGCTCCACTTCGCCGCGCAGGCCGGTACGGCACCAGGCGGGATGCGTCAGCCGCATGATGTCGTGGATCGTCACGAGGCAGGGCATCGGCAGGCCCGCCGGCATGATGTTGAAGGTGGCGTGGAACAGGTCGACCTGCGACAGATCGACCACCTCGGGCAGCCACCACATCGTCGCCGGACCATTGGCCGCCTGCCACACCCGCTGCTCGACCACGTTGGGCGCGTCGCTCAGCCGGCCGCGATGCGCGGGGTGGCGCAGCAGCAGGAAGCGCAGGTCCGGCGCCAGCGCCGGCACGTGGTCGATCAGGCCGCGCACCACCTCGGCGATGCCGCTCGGCCGGGGACCGATATAGCGGCAGTCGATACAGATCGTCGGCATCGGCACGGGGCGGCGCTCATTGCACCGCGTTGTTGATGCCGGTGACCGAGAAGGCGGCGCTCGACACGATGTTGAGGAATTTCTGGAGATCGGCGATCGGCGCGTTCGAGACGTAGAGCACGTCGCGGTCGCGGATGCCGAAATCCTGCGCGGTGAAGAAGGACGCGCCCTGACCGAGGTCGAGCCGGTAGACGACCGGCACCAGCCCCTCGGCGGTGCGCCGCGCCGTCCGCGCCATCTCGGGATCGAGCACCTCGGGATGTT
The DNA here is from genome assembly GCF_005503285.1 of Sphingomonas sp. 2SG. Taxonomy (NCBI): domain Bacteria; kingdom Pseudomonadati; phylum Pseudomonadota; class Alphaproteobacteria; order Sphingomonadales; family Sphingomonadaceae; genus Sphingomonas; species Sphingomonas sp. 2SG. The sequence continues at coordinate 8,930 of NZ_SCMZ01000056.1, read as the reverse complement.
CGAGGCGGAAGACGAAGACGCTGCGCACGTCGGCGCGATCGTCGCGCAACCCGCCGATCCGGCCGAGCGCCTGCGCCAGCGAGATGCCGCCGCCCTCGAACGGCACTTCGGCATTCTGGCCGACCGCCCCCAGCGCGATGAAACTATAGGGCTGGAATATCGCGGTGATGACGTCGCCGGCCTGCAACATGACGTTCTGCGTCGGATCGCGGACGATCGCGTCGAGCGGCATCGCCGCGGTGCGGCCGGCGCGGGTGAGCTGGACGGTCGTCTTGGCGACGGGCTGGCGCGACCCGCCCGAGGCGGCGAGCGCGTCGAGCAGGCGTTCGCCGCGCGGGGTCAGCGGCATGCGGCGGGTCGCGCCGACCTCGCCCATCACCGTCACCGCGCGACTGTCGTTCTGCGCCAGCCGCACGATCGCCTGCGGGCTGTGCGCGCGCCCCGCCAGCCGCGCGACGATCGTGCGCGCGACCGCCTGCGGGGTCGATCCGCGCACCGCGACGCTGCCGACGAACGGGATGGTGATCGTGCCGTCCTCGCCGACCACCTGTTGCGGGATGCCGGCGCTCTGCGCGATGGCGCTGCCGATACTGGCGCCGGGGGGCGTCGCGCCGAACAGCACCGCGGGCGGCGCCTCCCAGATCGCGATGTCGAGGACGTCGCCGACGCCGATCACCGTGCTGGTCGGCGCGACCACGCCGAACACGTCGGCGAACCGCTGCGCGCGGGCGAAGGCGGCCGCGCGGCGCGCCGTCGCCTCGTCGAGCGGCACGACGCTGATGCCGCGGTCGGCCGCGGTGCCGGGCCGGGCGGCACGGCCGATCGCCTTGGCGGAGGGGCCGGAGCCGCCGATCGTCGAACAGCCGGTCGCGAGCAGCAGGAGGAGCGCGGCCGACAGGCGCGGCGGGATGGGCATCAGAGGAACCTCTCGTAGAGCGCGGCGAGGCGCGCCCGGTAACGGTCGGGAGAGAAGAGCGCGCCCTGGACGAGGCCGCGGCGCGCGAGATCGGCACGCAGATCGGCGTCGGCGTCGAGCGCGCGCAGCCCGGCGCCGATCGCGGCGGTGTCATAGGGATCGACCGCGAGCGCGGCGTCGCCCGCCACCTCCGGCAGCGACGAGGTGTTCGAGCAGAGCACCGGCGTGCCGAGCAGCATCGCCTCGAGCACCGGCAGGCCGAACCCTTCGTAGAGCGAGGGGAACAGCGCCGCCTTGGCGCCGCGGATCAGGCTGACGAGCAGGCCGAACGGCGCATAGGGAAGCTGGATGATGCGGCCGCGGCGCACGTCGCCCTTGGCGGGCTTGCCGTTGGCGAGCGCGTCGAGCAGGCGCAATTCGCCCTCGGCGCGCCAGGCGCGGGCGCCGACGATGACGAGCGGCGTCGTCAGTCCGCTCGCCATATAGGCCTCGACGATGCGGCCGATGTTCTTCTTGGGCTCGATAGAACCCCAGAACAGGAAATAGTCCTTGTAGCCCGCGCCGATCGCACCCTCGACCTCGCGCGCGACCTGCTCTTCCGGCGTGTCGAGATAGCGGGCGGGGATGTCGACCGCCTGATAGGTGTTGGTGATCCGCTCGGGCGCGATGCCGGTCAGCTCGATGATGTCGCGGCGCGAGCATTCGGAGACGGTGACGAGATGGTCCGCGGTGCGCGCGATCGTCCGCAGCAGCGCGAGATAGCGCCGCTTGTCGTCGAGCGTCGTATAGGGCAGCCGCAGCGGCACGAGATCGTGCAGCGTGAACAGATTGGCCGCACCCGGCACGCGCAGCGGCAAGGGATAGGTCCAATGCGCGAGGTCGGGCTGCACCGGCAGGCGGACCGCGGTGGTCCGCCCCCAGGCGTGGAAGCGGCCGTTGGCGCGGCGGAACACGTCGGTGGCGTTGTAGAGCGTGTCGTAATGCGGCAGCCGCGCGCCGAACTGGCGCGTCACCACCCGCCCGGTCACCGGCACCGCCGCGGCGCGCGAGGCCAGCGGCGACAGCAGGCCGGCAAGGTCGCGCAGGCGGCCCTGCCGCTTGGCGGTGCCGCTGTCGAAGAAGCCGATCTCGCGCAGCAGGGGCTCGCGCGCCGCCAGCCCCTGATGGCCGTAGAGCACCGAGGTGCGATGCCCGAGCCGCCCGACCTCGTAGCTGAGGTTGCGCGCATAGGTGGCGACGCCGGTGCCCTTCTCCAGCCCGAGATTGTAGCCGTCGATCAGGACGTGTTTCATGCGAGTGCCCGTTGGGTGGCGGGCCAGTCGCGGAACGCGCCCGCCGCGGCCGCGGCCGGCCATAATGGCGCGTCGGACGGCAGCGTCGCGACGACGGTCGCGCCGTCGGCCGGGGGGAGATGCGCGAAGGCGAGGACGCGGATCGTCTCGGCGTCGGTATCGGCCGCGTCCGGAACAGCGTCGGCGGCATCGGCGAAGCGCGGATCGGCGATCATCGCCGCGGCGAGCGCGTCGCAGCTGCCGTGGCGGCGCAGCAGCGCGACCATCTCGGTGTCCGCGACCGTCGCGCCGGGCCACAGCAGCCAGGCCAGCGCATCGACGTCGGGACGGCCGGGCACCTGCGTAGCCGCCGGTCCCTTGCGATAAGGATGGATCGGCCAGGCGGCGGGCTCGTCGCCGCCCTGCGCGACGACGAAGCGGAGATGCTCGACGACGTCCGCGGCGGGTTCGCCGAGCGCGCAGGCGGTGCGGTACGAGGCTTCGGCGCGCGCGAAATGCCCGCCCTCCTTGGCGACATGCGCATGCTGCACCCAATAGGAGCGCTGATAGGGATGGAGCGCGAGCGCGGCGGCATAACGCTCCTCCGCCGCGGCCCAGTCGCGCGCGTCGCGGCGCCAGTCGCCCTCGCGCACGAGCAGCCGGAAACGGTCGTCGGCGAGCGCACGATGCTGCGCGACCTCGATCAGCGCGGTGCGGTCGACCGCCGCGGCGCGATCGATCGCCGGCGCGGCGACGAGGCCGATCGCCTCGCGGAACCGGTCGTACGCCTCGTCGAAATCGTCGAACAGCGCGAGCCGGCCGCCGTGCAGCAGCGCGAAGCGGTTGCAATGGTCGCGCAGATAGCCGGGATCGTGGCTGATCAGCACCATCGCGCGATCGCCGCGCTTGCCGAACAATTCGTGGTTGCAGCGATCGTGGAAGCGCGCGTCGCCGACCGCGCCGATCTCGTCGATCAGGAAACAGTCGAATTCGATGATCATCGAGATGGCGAAAGCGAGCCGCGCCCGCATACCCGAGGAATAGCTGCGCACCGGTTCGTGCAGATAGGCGCCGAGTTCGGAAAAGTCGGCGACGAAGGCGAGATTGCGCTGGAAATCCTGCGCGTAGATGCGGCTGATGAAGCGGATGTTGTCGATCCCCGACAGCGTCGGCTGAAACGCCCCGCCGAAGGCGAGCGGCCACGACACCGACATGCCGCGCTCGACGCGCCCCGAGGTCGGCCGCTCGGCGCCGCTGATGAGGCGGACCATCGTCGACTTGCCCGCACCGTTGCGCCCCAGCACGCCGAGCCGTTCGCCCATCGCCAGCTCGAAGCCGACGCCGTCGAGCACGACATTGTCGCCCGAGCGGGTGTGGTAGACCTTGCGGACGTCGGTCAGCCGGATCATTCGGGCACCACGCGGCGCGCCACCCATTGCGTGGTGAACAGCGCGACGAAGGTCAGCACCAGGCAGAACGGCAGCACGTAGCCGAGGTCGTAATGGGCGTGGACGCGCGACCCGAAATAGCCCTCGCGGACGATCTCGGTGCCGTGCACCATCGGGATGTAGAGCACGTATTTCTGCGCCGCGGCGGGCAGGGCATCGACGAGGAACGCCGAACCCGACAACGGGAAGATCAGATATGAGGCGGGGTGCCAGAGCTTGTCGACGAGCTCGCTCTCGTGGCTGAGCGCACCCAGCGTGATCGCCAGCGCCGCGCCGAACCAGGCGATGAGCAGCCAGCCACCGACCACCTCGAGGATGTTCTTGGGCGGATCGATCCAGCCGAGCACGATGAACAATACGCTCAAGCCGGCAAAGGACATCGACGCCCCGCCGAATTCGAGCGCGACGCGTGCGATATAGATGTCGAGCACGCGGATGTTGCGGTGGTAGAGCAGCGACAAATTGCTCCACAGCGCGCCGATGCAGCGGCCCGGCATGTTGCGCCAGAGGAGCACGCTGGAATAGCCGGTCAGCGCGAAGGCGACGATCGGCAGGTTGCTGCCGTGATAGGCCTTGGCCGCGGTCCACAAGGCGGCGACGCCGAGCGTGAACAGCATCGGTTCGACGAACAGCCACAGGAAGCCGATATTGTGCCGGCCATAGCGGGTCAGCATCTCGCGCAGCAGCAGCGCGACGAGGACACGGCCCTGGACCCGCAGGCTGTCGCGCAGCGGCGGACGGGCGAGAGGAGCGGCGGGGGTCATCCCTCGCGATGCTCGCGCACGCCGGCGAGCAGGATGGTGAGGATGCCCCAAGCGAGCAGGCCGAGCACCAGCACCGCCAGAATCCCGCCCAGCCGCCGCGGCCGGATCGGATAATCGGGCAGGCTGGGCGGCGCGATCCGCTCGACATAGGCGCGTTTGCGGCGGGCCTCGGCATGCGCGTCCTGCAACGAGATCAGCGTCGCGGCGAGCTGTTTGGCAGCCAGTTCGCTGTCGAGCTGCAGCACCTGGTAGCGGGCAGCCGCGGCGGACAGCGAGTTGCGGCCGCCGGCGACCCCCGAGCGGCGCTGCGCGATCTCCTTCTGCAATCCGTCGATCTGGGTGCGCAGATAGGGGATCTGCGGCGCGGCCGGGGTGAACGCCTCCATCTGCTGCAATTGCGTGCGGGCGGAGACGAGCTCGTCGTCGAGCTTGGCGATGCCCTGAAGCCGCGCCTCGGCCTCCTTCTCGGGATCGATGATGCCGGCGCGGTTGCGATAGGCGGCGAGCCGCACCGCGGCGGTGCGCGCGCGCTCCTGCGCGTCGCGCGCGTCGCTTTCGGCGACGGTCAGCGCGTCGGACCGCGCCCGGGTGGAGAGGCGGTTGACCAACGCTTCCGAGCGTTCGAGCAGGCGTTCGTTGATCGCCCGCGCCGCGACCGGATCGAAGGCGCTGACGCTGAGGTGGAGGACCTGCGTCGTGGTGTCGGGCTCGACCTCGACCTTGCCGAGATAATAATCGAAGAAGCGTTCGCGATTGGCGGGCAGCAGGCCGCCGAACCGGTCGAACAGGAACACCGACCCCACGGTATAGGCGCGGGTCAGCAGACCGTCGCGATCGGCATCGGCCAGCGCGCCGCGCGATTCGAGATACTCCACCACCGCATTGCTTTCCTCGGTGGCGCCGCTGAGGCCGCTGCCGCTGAGCACCTGGCCGAGCGAGGTGACCGCCGCCTTGCTCGGGCTGCGCACGACGAAGCGCGCCTCAGAGACGAAGACGTCGCTGGCGAACAGCGCGAAGTACAGCGTCGCCAGGACCGTCGGCACCACCACCAGCGCGAGGAACAACGGCGACGGGCGCGTGAATGTGGACGACACTAGTTGGCGGTTCCCAGATTGATGTGACAGCCGGCGGGCACCGGACGGCCGGTCCCGGGGCGAAGGTCGGCGGCCGGGCGGGCGAGGGCCCTCATCCAGGGCGCGACCTGGTCGAAATGATCGTCCCAGCTCGGCGGGCAATAGCCGCGCAGCGCATCGATCCGGCGCTGCCGCTGCGCCGCGGCACGATCGAAGGCGACGATCCGCGCCGCCCAGCCGGCGACATCGTGCGGATCGAGCAGGCACGGAATGCCCTGGCCGACCTCGCGGAAGCACGGCAGGTCGCTGGCGATCACCGGCACGCCCATCGCCAGCGCCTCGGCCATCGGCAGGCCGAACCCTTCCGCCAGCGAAGGCATCAGGACCGCACGCGCGCCGCGCATCAGCGAGGCGAGCGTGGCGTCGTCGCAATCCTCGACGATCTCGATCAGGCCGCCGGCCATCTGCGACGCGGCGAGGGCGTCGCGCAGCGCGGCGACCCCGGTGCCCCATCGCCCGACGATGACCAGCCGTGGCGGCATGCCGCCGGCGGTGGCGCGCATGCGGTCCCAGACCCTGCGCAGCAGATCGTGGTTCTTGCGGCTCTCGATCGTGCCGACGCACAGGAAGTAATCACCGTCGGCCGGCGGTGGCGCATCGCGGGGCAGCGCGGCCCCCGCCAGCGGCGCGAGCGCGACGGGCGGGCAGGGGAGGCGCAGCCGCGCCGCATGCGCGTGCAGGTCGCGCGCCACCGCGGCGCTGCCGACGATGATCCCGGCGCCGTGGCGCAGCGCCGCGGCGACGCGGTCCGTATGCCGCCTGACGGCGTGGGGCCGGCAATGGTCCGGGTGCAGGATCGGGATCAGGTCGTGGACGAGGTAGACGGCGCGCAGGCCGTGGCGCGCGATCCAGCGGACATGCGCCGGCAGGTCATAGTCGGTATGGGAGACGTTGAGGTAGAGGCCGCCCGGACGGGGTCGACGCGGCCGTGCCAGTGCCGCGGCGAGATGCAGCGCCAGCCGATGCCGGATGCCGCGGCGACGATCGCCGGCCAGCAGCGCGAACAGCCGGCACGACGCCGATCGGCCGAACACGCGGATGACGCCGCGATGCTGCACCACCGCGCGGGCCTGCGGCGCGAAATAGTGCAGATAGGCAAGGCAGATCCGGTCGATCCCGTTGGCCGGGCGCCCGGTCCAGCGCAGCGCCACCAGACGCGTCACGTCGAGCAGGACGGGCGCCTCGCCTGTCGCCGCGCTGGGGAAGCCTGGAGTGACCGCATTCATCCTGAGACAGACGGAGGCGCCACGTCCCGACCTTGGTGGCGTCGCAAATTTTTCCGGAGCGTTCCCGCCGCGCCGGTGACGCCCGATCTAGAAACGCGTGTCGAGGCCGATCCGGAAGGTGCGTGGCCGCAGCGGCGTGACCTGATCGCGGCCGGTGGCGAACGGCGTGCCGAGCGCGAAGCGGTTGCCGCGCGTGTCGAGCAGGTTGCTCACCCCCGCGGTCACGCCGAAGCGCGCGAAAGCCAGCCGCGCGGTGACCTCGGTATCGAGATAGCTGCCCTGCCGCTGGCCGAGCACCGGGCCGACGCCAAGCCGCGATGACCCGACGTAGCGCAGCCAGCCGTCGACCGTCAGCCCCGCCGCGCCGAGATCGTGATGGTAGGTGGCCCCGGCCCGCACGGTCACCTTCGCGATATTGGGAATCTGTTCGAGCCGGGCGGAGGCCTGCGCGCGCGTGGCCGCCGCCCCCGGCGGCAGCTCCGGCGTCGCGATCAGCGCGAGCAGCCGGCTCGACGGCTCTTCGATGCGACCGTCGTTGTACGACACCGCGCCTTCGAGGCGCAGGCCGCCGACCGGGCGCAGCGTGCCGGTCGCCTCCACCGTCCACAACCGGCCGTTGCCGATATTGGCGGTACTCGGCAGTCCGAGGCCGTCGATGAAATCGGCCTGGATGTCGCGCCACGACGCCCGCGCGACCGTCACGCTGAGATCGGCGAGCGACGAGCCATGGCGCACTCCGGCCTCGATCGTCGCCACCCGGTCGTTGCGGAACTGGCGCACATAGTCGCTTTCGATCGCCAGCCCGCCCGGACGGAATCCCTGCTGGTAGCGCAGGAACAGCTTGGTGCGCCGGGCGACGTCGACGAGCGCCGAGGCGCCCGGCAGGACGATCGTCTGCGACCGCTGCGCCGTCTCGCCGTCACGCGCCGTGATGGCGACATCCTCGGGACTGCCGTCCAGCGTCGACCGCGTCGCGCGCAGGCCGCCGGTGAGCAGCAGGCCGGGCAGCGGACGGATGCTGCCCTCGCCATAAGCGGTCCATTCGCGCACGCTGTTGACGACGCCGGTGGTCGGCGCGGGCGAGTCGGGCGCGCCGAGCAGGCGGCGCAACCGGGTCTGATTGTGGACGTAGCTGATGCCGGCGAGCCAGCCCGAGCCGTCCGGGGCGCTCTGCCAGGCGCGGGTCTCGTTCGCCTGCATCCGCGTCCGATTGGCCTGGACGAACAGGCGGGGCGGGCCGCCGGGCGGCGTCGCGTCATAGCGTTCGAGCAGGTCGTGCGCGGTGAGGCCGCTGGTCGAGCGGAACCGGACCGCGCCGATCTGACCGGCGATCACCGCCTGTGCCTGACCGTAATCGGCGCGAAAGCCCTCGGTCACCGGGGCGAGGCGGGTCAGCGGCGCGCCGTCGCGATCGGCATATTGGCTGTCCGCACCGTGGATCCGCTGGCCGATGCCGATCAGCTCGGCGCTCCAGCCGGACCCGATCTCGAGGTGCGCGGTCGCCCGTCCGCCCTCGATGCGGGTGCGATTGACGTCGGCGCGACCGAGCAGCGGCTTGTCGATATAGCCGCCTTCGATCGCGTCGGTGGCGACGAGGCGCACGCCCAGCCGGTCGGTGACGACGGGCACGTTCAGCACCGCCTGCGCGTCCAGCCCCGGACCGCCATGCATCGTCGCCGACGTGCCGACCACCACCGATCCCGCGGCACGGTCCAGCGCGACCGGATTGGGCACCAGCCGGATCAGCCCGCCGAGCGATCCGGCGCCGTAGAGCGTGCCCTGCGGGCCTTCCAATACCTCCACCGCCGCGAGATCGGCGAGGCGCAGATCGGGGTCGGGTGCGTTGTAGCTGAGACGCAGGTCGCCGTAATATTGGCCGACCGTCGCCTGGGTCGGGCCGGTGAAGCTCGAATCGGCGATGCCGCGGATGAACAGCTTGTTCCGGCCGGCACCGAGATAGGTCGAGGTCACGCTGGTCAGCCGCTGGACGAGGCGATCCGTGCCGCCGGCACCGCCGCGCTCCAGTTCGCCGCCCGGGATGCTCGAGACCTGGCCGGCGAAATTGTCCTGGGTCGTATCGCGCTTGCTGGCGGTGACGACGATGTCGCCGTCGGGCTGCGGCGCGGGGGGTGGCGGCGACATCGTCGTCACCGCCAGCAAGCGCGATACGAC
>NZ_SCMZ01000055.1:0-23170 GCF_005503285.1 Sphingomonas sp. 2SG | reverse complement strand
CCGAACGGTCCCCCTCCCCCTGGCGGGGGAGGAATTCGGCGGTTCACACGAAGCCCAGGTTCCAGTTTGACGCATTGTAATTGCCCATATTGGGCAACACCGTCGTCAGGTCGCCGTTGCCGACCCCGAACCAGCTCGCCAGCGTCGCGGCATATTGGTCGACCGCGATCGTCGGCAGCAGCCGGCCCTGGCCGACGTCGTCGGGGGTGCCGTTGCCGACCTGCGGCGCGGTACCGTAGAAGCGTCTGCCGCGCACCGCGCCACCCATCACCAGATGATGGCTGCCCCAGCCGTGATCCGAGCCGTCGTCGTTCGACTGGAGCGTCCGGCCGAAGTCGGAGGCGGTGAAGCTCGTCACCTTGTCGGCGACGCCGAGCGCGACGGTGGTGTCGTAGAAGGCGCGCATCGCATCGGCGACCTTGCCGATCAGCCCCGGCTGCACCGCGACGAGATTGTCGTGCAGGTCGAAGCCGCCGATCGACACGAAGAACACCTGTCGCTTGGCACCCAGTTGCGACGAGACCGAGATCAGCCGCGCGACCATCTTGAGCTGGTCGGCAAGCTGGTTGCCGGTCGGGAACAGCGTGAAGCCGCTCGCCGGGGCGGAGGCGAGTGCGCCGCTGACCTGCGCATAGGTATCGAGCGCGCGCTTGCTGACGCGGGCGTGCTCGTTGCCGAGCAGATGTGCGCTGCCGCCGGTCATCAGGCTGCGCAACGTCGCCGCCGCGGTACTCGACCCGTAGAGCGACGTGCCGCCGCTGAGCGCGATCGGGCCGCCGGTGCCGATCGCATATTGCACCGCCGATTTGCCGGTGAGGTAGACCGCATTGCCGCTGGCGTTGATGCAGGTCAGCGTCGACGCGCCATTGCCCGACTGGAACAGGTCGCCGATCCGCCCGCCCCAGCCCGAGGTCGCGCCCTCCGGGTTGGACGCCTGGAAATAGCTCTGCTGGTCGTTGTGGCTGAACAATTTGGGCGGCAGCTTGACAGCGTTCTGCTGGAATTGCGCCTTGGTGGTCGGCTGGACGAGCGTACCGACGTTGAGCGTCACCGCGAGCTTGCCCTGATCGAACAGCGGCAGCAGCGACCCCATCGTCGGCGCGAGCGCATATTGGCGGCCGCCGGGCAGGCCGGCGGTCGGGTTGAGCACGGTGGCGGCCAGCGATTCGCGGGTCAGCGCGATGTTCGACCGCGCGGCGAGATAGGCGGCATAGCTCGCCTGGTCATAGGCGGCGACGGTATTCGCGTAATCGTTGCCACCGTAGAGGAAGATGCAGACCATCGCCTTATAGTCGGTCGCGGTCGCCGCCGCAGCCTCGCCGATCGCGGCGAGGCTGGTGACGAAGGGCGTCGCCACCCCCGCCACGCCCAGCGCGGCGGAGCGTTTGAGAAAGGCGCGGCGCGAGGAATCCCGGGTAAAGTCCATGATGGTCACCGCAGCGTCAGGAAGTCGGGAGAGGCGAGCGTCAGCAGCAATGCGATGCCGACGCGGTTGATCGCGGCGTTGGTCGCAGTCGTCGCGACGCTGTCGACCGCGGCACGAATCGCGGTGACGGTCGCGCTGCCGAGCTGGCCGGCGGCGAGGACGAGGTTGATTTCGTCGACCAGCGCCGCGCTGTCGCCCGCCTTGGCGACGAGATCGGTATAATCGGGCTTGGCGTCGCCGGCGCCGTTGGCGACGAGAGACTGCATGTAATTGACGTAGGCGACGACGCTTTGTTCGTTGGTGATCTGGAATTCAGGCGCGACGAGCCCGGCATTGCCGATCGCGCTCGCCGGCGGCGTGTAGGCGGGGCGGAAGAAGTTGAAGACGGTCTGGCTGCGCCCCATCGACTGGCCGAGCCGGTTGGACTGGCTCGACGTGTCGCCGAAGCCCCAGGCGTTGGACGGCGAATCGACCTTGGCGAGCCGCGCCCAGGCGGTCAGCCGCATCACCGGCTCGCGCAGCTTGCCGGCGGTGGTGCTCGCCAGCGCATCGTCGCTGCGTGCCTCGGTATCGAGCAGGATCGCCTTGATCACCGCTTTCATGTCGCCGCGCACGCCCGAGCCGTTGTTGGTGAAGACCGCGGCGACGCGGCCGACATAAGTGCCGCTCGGATTGCTGGTGACGAGCCGCTGGATCAGCTGTTTCGACACGAAGGGCGGCAGGTTCGGGTGGGCGAAGATCGTGTCGAGCGCGACCTTGACCGCCGCCATGCCGCCGCCGCTGGTCGAGGCGCCGAGGAAGCTCGCCGCGCCGGTCTCGTTGAGCGACGCGTTCATCACCAGCGGCTGGCGATAGCGATCGGGGGTGGTGTTGTCGGTGGTCGCGAGGCTCAATCCGGTGAAGACGCGGGCGAGACCCGAGACGTCGGCGGGGCCGTAGGTTTCGAGCGGCACGCCGCCGCTCGTCCTGACGCTGCCGTCCATGTTGAGCTGGTAGAGGCCGAGCGTGAAGAGCTGCATCAGCTCGCGCGCGTAATTCTCGTCGGGCTGCGCGCCGGTCTTGGCATTCGCCTTGCGGTTGCCGAGGAAGGTGAGGAACGACCCCATCGCCGCATTGGTGGTGATCGCGTCGAGGAGCGTGCGGTAATTGCCGAAGGCATTGTCGAGCAGCACGTCGACATAAGCGGCGGTGGCGAATTGCTTCCAGTTGAGATTGACCCCGCCGATGCCGACGACGAGCAGGTCGAGCAGCGCCATCCCGATCCGCTGGCGGAGCTGATCGGGCTCGACGATCATCTGCCGCCACAGCGTGGCGTCGAAGCCCGTCTCGCTGTTGATGTTGGCGGCGACGTTATAGCCCCTGGCGACCAGCCAGTCCCAGTGCGAGGTGGCGCGCGGCAGCGCGAACTGGTCGTCGATCCAGCCTTCGTAGCGGCGGGCGATGACGCTCTCGATCATCGTGCGGGTGCCGCCCATGCTCGCCTGCGCGAGGAAGCGGCTTGCCTGCGTCGCGGTGATCGCGGCGGGGACGACGACGACCGGCGCGCTCGACGCCGGCGGCGCGCTGGCGGTGCCGCCGCCGCTGCCGCCGCCACCGCAGGCGGCGAGCAACAGCGCGGGTGCGATGACACCCCCCGCCTTGAGCGGCGGGGCGATGCCGCCCGCCTCGTCCAGATCGACGCACGCCCCCGCGTCCGCCCGGTCCTCGTCCAGCACTGATGTGATCCCCGACCCCGATACGCCGGAGCGCTTCCCGCAAGCGCCGCGTATGCGACGGAAACCTAGCCGTTACGGTCTTAACGAAGGGTTTTTCGGCGGCGCACCTGCAAACAAAAACCCCGGGGTTTCCCCCGGGGTCCTTGGTGCCTCAGTCGATCTTCGGCAGCGTCTCGAACTGGTGATAAGGCGGAGGCGAGGACAAGGTCCACTCCAGCGTCGTCGCGCCCTCGCCCCAGGGATTGTCCGGTGCCTTCGGCCCGGCGATCAGCGAATAGATCACGTTGACGAAGAAGATCACCATGCCCGCGGCCATGATCTCGTAACCGTGGCTCGCCAGCGCGTTCCACGTCGCATAGGCGTCCGGATAATCCGGATAGCGGCGCGGCATGCCCTGCAGACCGAGGAAGTGCATCGGGAAGAACAGCAGGTTCACGCCGACGAAGAACACCCAGAAGTGCGCCTGGCCGAGGAACTCGTTGTACATCTTCCCGAACATCTTCGGGAACCAGTAATAGAAGCCGGCGAACAGGCCGAACACCGCGCCGAGCGACAGCACGTAGTGGAAGTGCGCGACGACGTAATAGGTGTCCTGCATGTAATCGTCGATGCCGCCGTTGGCGAGCACGACGCCGGTGACGCCGCCGACCGTGAACATGAAGATGAAGCCGATCGCCCAGACCATCGGCGTCTTGAAGGTCAGCGAACCGCCCCACATCGTCGCGATCCACGAGAAGATCTTGATGCCGGTCGGCACCGCGATGACCATCGTCGCGGCGGTGAAGTACATCTTCACGTTCACCGACAGGCCGGTGACGAACATATGGTGCGCCCAGACGACGAAGCCGACGACGCCGATCGCGACCATGGCATAGGCCATGCCGAGATAGCCGAAGACGGGCTTGCGGCTGAACGTCGCGATGATCTGGCTGACGATGCCGAAGCCCGGCAGGATCATGATGTAGACTTCGGGGTGACCGAAGAACCAGAACAGATGCTGGTACAGGATCGGATCGCCGCCACCGGCCGGATCGAAGAAGGTGGTGCCGAAATTGCGGTCGGTGAGCAGCATCGTGATCGCCGCGGCGAGCACCGGCAGCGCGAGCAGCAGCAGGAAGGCGGTGACCAGCACCGACCAGACGAACAGCGGCATCTTGTGCAGCGTCATGCCCGGCGCGCGCATGTTGAAGATGGTGGTGATGAAGTTGATCGCGCCGAGGATCGACGAGGCGCCGGCGAGGTGGAGCGACAGGATCGCCATATCCACCGACGGTCCGGGCTCGCCATAGGTCGACAGCGGCGCATAGACCGTCCAGCCGGTGCCGGCACCGCCGAAGAACGGCGAGGCGAGCAGCAGCGTGAACGCCGGGATGAGCAGCCAGAAGCTGACGTTGTTCATCCGCGGGAAGGCCATGTCGGGCGCGCCGATCATGATCGGCACGAACCAGTTGCCGAAGCCGCCGATCATCGCCGGCATCACCATGAAGAAGACCATGATGAGGCCGTGCGCGGTGATCAGCACGTTCCACAGGTGGAGCGCATGATCGAGCCCGCCGTCGCCGCCGGGCAGGAAGTTCGCCCAGCCGACGAGATACTGGATGCCCGGCTGCGCCAGTTCGGCGCGCATCAGCCCCGAGATCGCGCCGCCGATGATCCCCGCGATGATCGCGAAGATCAGGTAGAGCGTCCCGATGTCCTTGTGGTTGGTCGACATGAACCAGCGGGCGAAGAAGCCGGGCTTGTGGTCCGCATCGCTGTGCGCGTGATCGTCGTGCGCGACGAACGCGGAGGGGTGGAGGGCGGTGTCGGTCATCTTACTGTCCCGCGTTGCCGGTGGCCGGATTGCCGGTCGCACCCTGGCTGGAGGTGGGGGCGGTCGTCGTCACGTTCTCGACCGGGCCGGTGGCGGCATCGGCGGCATTGCCTTCCGCCTGCTTGGCGGCCGAGCCCTCGGCGCCGGGCTGCGGGATGACCTTGTCGCTGGCCTTGCCCGGGGTCGGCATCGTGCCGCCCTTGGCGCGGACCCAGGCGGCGAATTGTGCCGGCGGCACCGCTTCGACCGCGATCGGCATGAAGGCGTGGCGCGCGCCGCACAGTTCCGAACACTGGCCGAAATAGAGGCCGGGCTGCTTGATCGTGAAGCTCGTCTCATTGAGGCGACCGGGGACCGCGTCGAGCTTGATCCAGAAGGCGGGGACCGCCCAGCTGTGGATCACGTCCTGCGAGGTGGTGATCAGGCGGATCGGCACGCCGACCGGCAGCACGATGCGATTGTCGGCGGCAAGCAGGCGGGGGCCGTCGGCATCGGTGCGGAACCGCTCGCCCTTGGCGACCTGATCCTTTTCCTTGAGCATGTTGGCGGTGACTTCGAAGCCGCCGTTATCGGGATATTGGTAGCTCCAATACCATTGGTTGCCGATCGCCTTCAGCGTCACCGCGCCGGCCGGCGCGGGCTTGAACTGCGCCTGCAGCAGGCCGATCGACGGCACCGCGATCAGCACCAGGATGACGACCGGCGCCAGCGTCCAGACGATCTCGATCGCGGTATTGTGGCTGGTCTTCGACGGGATCGGGTTCGCCGCCTTGCGGAAGCGGAAGACGACCCAGAGCAGCAGCAGCAGCACGAACACGCAGATCGCGACGATCAGCGGCACCAGGATCGAATCGTGGAACCAGTGGGCGAACTGGCCATTGGTCGTCACCTGCGGCTGGATGCCGATGCGGCCGTCGACGGGGTGGCCGATACCGAGCTCGATCGTCGTCGCGGGCGCGCCGTCCTGCGCCAGCAGCGGCGAGGCGGGGGCCGCCGGCGCGGTGGCGTTGGCGGTGGTCGGCGCGATGTTGGAGACGCCGGCAGGCGCGGCGGCACCCTGCGGCGCGGCCTGCGATGCCGCGCTCAGACCGGCGAGGGCGACCCCGGCGGCGAGTGCTAACCCCTTGAACCTCTTGCGCATGCGTTTCGTCACCCCGTCCAGATTCCCTCGCCTGCCCGGCGAACGGGCCGTTATGGCGTATGACTACGCCCCTTTTGCCATGGCCTATACGCGGGCGCCGTCCCGGCCTCAAGCACCTGACCCATGTTTATCGCTTGCGCCCGCTTGGCGGCGGCGCGGCGACTTCCTATGAGCGACCGCATCCGACCGACTTATCCGGGACCGCCGATGACCGACGACGACGTGCTGGCCGAATTCCGTGCCGCCGATGCCCTGCTCGAGGGGCATTTCATCCTCTCGTCCGGCCTGCGCAGCCCGCGCTACCTGCAATGCGCGCGCGTGCTGATGGACCCGCGCCGCGGCGCGCGCCTCGCCGAGGCGCTGGCGGCGCGCATCCCCGCCGAGATCCGCGAGCGAATCGCCGCGGTCGTCGCGCCGGCGATGGGCGGCGTCATCGCCGGCCACGAGATGGCGCGCGCGCTCGGCGTCGAGGCGATGTTCGTCGAACGGCCGACCGGCACGTTTGAGCTGCGTCGCGGCTTCCGCCTCGCACCGGGGCAGGCGGTGCTGATGATGGAGGACGTCGTCACCACGGGATTGTCGTCGCGCGAGGCGATCAAGGCGATCGAGGCGGCGGGCGGCACGGTGATCGCCGGCGCCGCGCTGGTCGACCGCTCGGGCGGCACCGTCGATCTCGGCGTGCCGTTCTTTCCGCTGATCCGCCTCGACGTGCCGACCTATGCGGCCGACGCGCTGCCGCCCGAACTGGCGGCGATCCCCGCGATCAAGCCGGGGAGTCGCGCCGCGTGACCCGCACGCTGCGGCTGGGGGTCAACATCGATCACGTCGCGACGGTGCGCAACGCGCGCGGCGCGGGCTATCCCGATCCGGTGCGCGCCGGCCTGCTCGCCGCCGAGGCGGGGGCGGACGGGATTACCGCACATCTGCGCGAGGACCGGCGGCACATCACCGACGACGATATCGCGCGGCTGTCGGCGGAGCTGACCATCCCGCTCAACCTCGAAATGGCGGCGACCGACGAGATGCTCGCGATCGCGCTGCGCCACCAGCCGCATGCCGCGTGCATCGTGCCGGAAAAGCGCGAGGAGCTCACCACCGAGGGCGGGCTGGACGCGGCAGGGCAGCACAACCGGCTCGCGCCGCTGGTCGGCGCGCTGGCCGCGGCACGGATCCGCGTGTCGCTGTTCATCGAACCCGATCCGCGCCAGATCGAGGCGGCGATCCGGCTCGGCGTGCCGGTGGTCGAGCTGCACACCGGCCGTTATGCCGAGCTGGACGGCGAGGCGCGCACCGCCGAGCTGCGCCGGCTGTCGGACGCCGCGGCGCTGGCGGCGAAGAACGGCATCGAGGTGCATGCCGGCCATGGCCTGACCTTCGACAATGTCGGGCCGATCGCCGCGATCCCGCAGGTGCGCGAGCTCAACATCGGCCATTTCCTCGTCGGCGAGGCGCTGTTCGTCGGGCTGGGCGACGCGGTGCGGCGGATGCGCGAGGAGATGGATGCCGCCCGTGGGTGAGCCTTATTCCTCCCCGGCACGGGGAGGGGAACCGCCGCGCAGCGGTGGTGGAGGGGGGCTTCCGCATACGTTTTCGCCAAAGAGAGGGGCGCGCTTGTGGAGCCCCCCCTCCACCACCGGCCTGCGGCCGGCGGTCCCCCTCCCCGTGCCGGGGAGGAATGGGGTATGATCGTCGGGCTCGGCTCAGACCTGTGCAATATCGAGCGGATCGCGGCCTCGCTCGACCGGTTCGGCGCGCGGTTCGAGGCACGCGTGTTCACCGATGTCGAGCGCGCACGCGCCGCCCGGCGGCCGTTCACCAAGGCGGGCACGCTCGCCAAGCGCTTCGCCGCCAAGGAGGCGTTTTCGAAGGCGGTCGGCACCGGGTTCAAGGCGGGCGTGTTCATGAAGGACATCGGCGTCGTAAACGCGCCCTCGGGCGCGCCGACGCTGGCGCTGACCGGCGGCGCGAAGGAACGGCTTGACGGCATGATCCCCGAGGGCCACGTCGCTCGCATACATTTGACTTTGACCGACGATCATCCCTGGGCCCAGGCCTTCGTGATCATCGAGGCGATCCCGGACCCCAAGGCATGAAGGAAGCGGTGTTGGACGGCAGCAACCCCAGCGAGGCAGCGGTCCCCGCGCCCGCGCCACCGGCCGCCGCACGCAAGAAGACCGACTGGTGGGGCGAGATCAAGGGCATCTTCTGGCTGATCCTGATCGTGCTCGGCTTCCACAGCTTCATCGCCAAGCCATTCTACATCCCGTCCGAATCGATGCTGCCCGGCCTGCGTATCGGCGACCGGCTGGTGGTGTCCAAATTCGCCTACGGCTGGTCGTTCGTCTCGCCGACGATCCCCAATCCGGTCGCGATCTTCAAGGGCGTGGTGATGCGCCAGCCTGAGGAGAGCTGGAGCGTCGGCCTGCCGTTCATCCACGGCCGGCTGTTCGGCAGCCTGCCGCAGCGCGGCGACGTCGTCATCGTCACCCCGCCGGGCACCCGCAACGACTATATCAAGCGCGTCATCGGCCTGCCCGGCGACACGCTGGCGGTGCGCGGCGGCGTCGTGATCCTCAACGGCAAGCCGATTCCGCGCGGGCCGCTGCATTACGTCGACCTGCCGGTCGACACCAACAGCCCGTGCAGCGACCGCGACTATTTCGGCGCGCGCCGGCCGGCCGCGGGTGGCGGCTATGTCTGCCATCTGCCGCTCGTCACCGAGACGCTGCCCGGTGGCCGCCATTACGACACCGTCGACCTCGAACCCGACAGCCCCGGTGACAATTATCCGCAGGTCACCATCCCGGCCAATCACGTCTTCCTGATGGGCGACAATCGCGACCGGTCGGCGGACAGCCGTTTCCCGCTCGCGCAGCTCGGCCTCGGCGGGCCGGTGCCGTATGAGAATCTCGGCGGACGTGCCGAATTCCTGACCTTCAGCCTCGACGGCGACGCGACGCTCAACCCGCTGAGCTGGTGGGGGTCGCTGCGGTCGGGTCGCGCCGGACTGTCCCTCCACCCAGCCACGGGACAATGACGTGAGCGAGACGCCGGCGACCCAGGACCCCAGCCCCAACGAGCTGCGCGATCCCTTCGTCCGGCGCGAGCTGAAGCGCGCGGCGGTCTGGCTCGGCCTCGCCGCGGCGATGGCGCTGGCGGTGATCCTCGTCCAGCCGCTGCTGATCATCTTCGCGGGCCTCGTCTTCGCGGCGCTGCTCGACGGCGGCGTGCGGCTGCTCGGCAAGGTGCTGCCGATCGGGCGCGGCTGGCGGCTGCTGATCGTCGTGCTGCTGACGATCGCCTTCCTCGCCGGCACCTTCTACCTCACCGGCGTGCAGGTCGCCGACCAGTTCTCGCAATTGCGCGCGACGCTGGAGACGCAGGCCAACCGGCTGGCGCGCTGGCTGAGCGGGCAGGGGCTGATGCCCGGTGCCTCCGACGTCAGCGGCATCGCGCGCCAGGCGCTGAGTTCGGTCGGGCGGATCACCTCCTGGGTCGGCACCGCGTTCGGGGCGCTGACGACGATGTTCATGATCATCGTCATCGGCCTGTTCGTCGCGATGGACCCCGGCACCTACCAGCGCGGGCTGGAATGGATGGTGCCGCGGCGCAATCGCGCCGAATTCGCGACGGTGCTCGACCGGATGGGCAAGATCCTGCGCCGGCTGCTCGCGGGGCGCCTGCTCGGCATGCTCGCGGAGGGGATATTGACCGGCATCGCGCTGTCGATCGGCGGCGTGCCGATGGCGATGATCCTCGGCATCCTCACCGGGCTGCTCGCCTTCATCCCCAATATCGGCGCGTTCATCAGCGGTGCGCTGATGATCGCGGTCGGCTTCTCGGCGGGCACGCACATCGGCTTCTGGGCGGTCGGCACCTATGTCATCGTCCAGGGGTTCGACGGGTACGTGCTGCTGCCGATCGTCGCCAAGAAGACGGTCGACCTGCCGCCGGCGCTGACGCTGGGCGCGCAGATCATGGCGAGCGCGCTGTTCGGCATCCTCGGCCTCGCGCTCGCCGATCCGATGACCGCGATGATCAAGACCGCGCTGGAGCGCAGCTCGGAACGTGAGGCCGAGCGCGACGGCTCAGACGAGGGTGTCGAACAGGCGTAGGTAGCGCGCCGCCGAATCGCCGCCGGGCTGCGGCACCGGGGCGGGGCGGGGCGCGACGAGCCAATGGTTGAGCGCGGCGGCGAGGCCGGCGGCATCCTCCGGCGCGACGACGCTGCCGAGGCGCGGATCACCCACGATCTCGCGCACCGCCGGGCTCGATGCGGTGGCGACCACCGGCGTTCCCACCGACAGCGCCTCGCGCAGCACCCCCGGCACGCCCTCGTAATCGGAGGGCAGCGCCAGCACCGCCGCCGCCGCCATCGCCGGCAGCGGGTCGCCGACATGGCCGGGCAGGTGGACGCGCCCGGCAAACCCCGCCGCGGCGACCTGCCGCTCCAAGGCGGGGCGCAGCTCGCCCTCGCCGAGGATGACGACGCCGACGTCGTCGGGCAGCGCCGGGATCGCGGCGATCAGCCGGTCCCAGCGCTTCTGCGGCACCAGCCGGCCGACGCCGAGCACGATGCGGCCGGGCGGCAGCGCCGCGCCGCCCGTGCCGACATCCGTCGCGCGCGGTGCCGGCGGATTGGGGATGACGCTGGTCCGCCGCTCCATCCGCATCGCCCGCGCCGCCAGCGCCGCGGTCGCCGGCGTCATCGCGACGAGATGATCGAGGAAGCGGCCGTGCTGGGCCAGCCACAGCCGGTGCCCGGCGCCCATGATCCGGCCATGATCGGCGCGATCGATCGCGTTGGACAATTTGGCGACGATCGGCGGGCAGGCATCGCCGAGCCGCCAGCGCAGCCACGCGGCCACCAGGGTATAATGATTGCCGGGGCAGAAGATGAGATCGGGGCGCAGCCGCAGCGTGATCGCCGCCAGCCGGCGCTGCGCGACGTAGTGGCGATGACCGAGCGGCTCGAGTCCCAGCCCCGCGGGCAGATCGGCGGCGAGCGGGCCGCCGGAGTCGCCGATCGCCAGCGTTACCCGCCGCCCCGCGCCCAGCCATTGCGCCGCGAGCCGCAATTGCGCGCGCTCGACGCCGCCACCCGATAAATCTTGTGCAAAGGTAAGGATATGGTCGGCAGACATGGTCGCGGACCGCTGTGCCACAGAGCTTCGTGACGCGACAGTGAAACGAAATTCATGTGCAACACAGGGGCGATAGGGCTAAGCGACCCCCCATCGTCATCGTTCGGATCAACGGGTGCAGATCGATCACAGTGCCGGCCGTCCCCTCGTCGAGATCGTGCCGCCCTCCCCCGACATCGCGGGACTCCAACCCTTGAAGACCATCAAGAGCCGCTGGCCTGCGATCATCGGCGCCTTGGTGACGTTGGCGATGCTGGCCGGCCTCGCGCACGAGCTGCTGAGCTCGGGGCTTGCCGGACTGGACCGGGCGACGCCGCGCGACCCGTTGTTCTACATCGCCTTCGCCGCGCTCTATTTCGTGCCCCCGTTGGCCGATTACTGGATCTTCCGGCGGCTGTGGCACATCCCCCTCGGCGGGCTGGTCGCGCTCATCAAGAAGCGGATCGCGAACGACGTCGTCATGGGCTATTCCGGCGAGGCCTATTTCTACGCCTGGGCGCGCGCCCGCGCGCAGCTCGTCGCGGCGCCGTTCGGCGCGGTCAAGGACGTGTCGATCCTGTCGGCGATCGCCGGCAATGCGGTGACGCTGGCGATGATCGCGGTGGCGCTGCCGGTCGGCCGCAACCTGATCCCGCCCGAGATGATGCGCTACGTCTACGGCTCGCTGGCGGTGATCTTCGGCACTTCGCTGCCGTTCCTGATCTTCTCGCGCAAGGTGTTCTCGCTGCCGCGGGGCGAGCTGTGGGCGATCTTCGGCATCCATTGCCTGCGCCTGATCCTCGGCGGCTTCTTCCTCGCGCTCGCCTGGGCGCTGGCGATGCCGAGCGTCGCGATCGGCACCTGGCTGTTCCTGTCGGCGGGGCGCATGCTGTTCTCGCGCCTGCCGCTGCTGCCCAACAAGGACCTGCTGTTCGCCAATTTCGCGATCCTGATGATCGGCGAGGACCAGGCGCTGTCCGAGCTGATCGCCTTCACCGCGGCGGCGGTGCTGCTGATCCATGCGCTGCTGATCGTCGCCTTCGGCATCCATCACCTGCTGACGAGGAAGCCGTCATGACCCCGTCGGCGATCCTTGCCGTTCTGCTGCCCGCGGCGCTGCTGCTCGCCGCGCCCGCCGCGGCGCAGGTGCTCGGCAGCGACGCGGCGGCGTGCAATCCCGGCGGCGGCCCGGCGATCCTCGCGCAGATCGCCGGGCTCAAGGATCGCAAGGGCCGGATCAAGCTCGAACTGTATCCCGCCAACGAGACCGACTTCCTCGCCGACGATTCGGTGCTGCTCGCCGCGGGCAAGACCTTCCGCCGGGTGTGGACGGCGATCCCGGTGAGCGGCCAGGTGCAGGTGTGCATCCGCGTGCCGCGCCCCGGCCGCTATGCGCTGTTCGTCACGCACGACCGCGACGGCAAGAACAAGTTCAACTTCTTCGCCGACGGCGCCGGCTTCCCCGGCCCCGGCAAGATCGGCATGTCGCGGCCCAAGGTCGAGCGCGCGCTGGTCGACGTCGGCACCGCCACCGCCGAACGCACCGTCCAGATGCAATATCTGCACGGCCTCGGCGGCTTCTCGCCGACCAGGGACGAGTGATGCGGATCGTCGACGTCAACGAGATCTATTCGCCGACCGGCGGCGGCGTGCGCACCTATATCGATCGCAAGATCGAGGTGCTGGCCAGCATGGGCCACGAGCTGATCGTGCTGGCGCCCGGTCGCGAGGACCGGATCGAGGAGCGGCCCGGCGGCGGCGCGGTCCATTACATCAAGGCGCCGGGCATGCCGTTCGACGCCAATTACGGCCTGTTCTGGGATGCCGAGCCGATCCATCGCCGGCTCGACGCGCTCGACCCCGACGTGGTCGAGAATTGCTCGCCGTGGAAATCGGCGTGGATCGTCGCGCAATGGCAGGGTGGCGGGAAGGGGCGCGCACTGCGCTCCTATTTCATGCACAACGACAATCTCGAGGCCTATCCCAAGCGCTGGTTCAAGCCGGTCGCCTCGGCCCCGCGGATCGAGCGCGCCTTCGCCTGGTACGACCGCTATCTCAGCCACTGCCTCGCGCAATATGACACGGTGGTCACCAACGGCCCGTCGCTGACCAAGCAACTGGCGGCGCGCGGTATCCGCGTCGATGCGACGATGCCGCTCGGGATCGAGCGCGCGCATTTCTCCCCCGATCTGCGCGACGAGACGCTGCGCGCCGCGCTGCTGCGCCAATGCGGCCTGCCGCCGGAGGCGCAATTGCTGCTCGGCGTCGGTCGCCATCATCCCGAGAAGCGCTGGCCGACGGTGATCGACGCGGTGCAGCGGATCGGGACGCAGGCGCCGGTCGGGCTCGTCATCCTCGGCCAGGGGATGGATACCAAGACGCTCGAACGGCATATCGGCGCCAATCCGCACATCCGGCTGTTCCGCCCGGTCTACAACCGGCGGCGGCTGGCGACGATCATGGCGAGCGCCGACGTCTATATCCACGGCTGCGGCACCGAGACGTTCGGTCTGGTCCCCGCCGAGGCGCTGGCGAGCGGCACGCCGCTGATCGTGCCCGACGGCGGCGGCACCGCGGAGATCGCCGATCCCTTGTTCGCCGAAGTCTATGCGCAGCGCGACGCGCACAGCTGCGCCGATGCGATCCAGCGGATGCTCGCGCGCGACCGTGCGATCGTGCGCCGCGCCGCGCGGGTGGCGTCGGCGACGGTCCGCAACGACGAGGAACATGCCGCCGATCTGGTGGCGCATTACGCCGCGGCGATCGCGGCGCGCGACGGGGTGCGCAAGCGGGCGTGACGGCCCCGCACGGGCTTCTACCAACGGTTCATGCCGAGCGTGTCGGACGAGGTGAGCCTCGGGCCCGGCGAAAAGCCAGAAGCGAGCCATCGCTTATGCCGCTGTCTTCCAACCGTTCGCCCTGAGCCTGTCGAAGGGCGTGGCCATAGCGGGACCGCCGTATGTGGCGACCCGTGCTTCGACAGGCTCAGCACGAACGGTGTCGGGGTGATCCGCCGGCTACCCCGCCAGCTCCGCGTAAGCCGCCGGCCGATGCCGCCGGAACGCCGCGAAGGTCTTGGTGATGCTCTCCAGGAGCGCCGGCACGGTCGTGTCGCCCGGATGCACCGCGATCCGCACGTTGCGCGTCGGCTGCAAGACGTGGCGCAGCGCCCCCGCCGCAGCGAGCGAGCTCAGCTGTCGCATCCGCGTCCGGCTCGCCCAGGTGATCACCGGCCCGCGCGCGACCACGGCGCCGCCCGGCCGCCATACCCGCGCATGATCCTCGGCGAGCGCGAACCCCGCATCCGCCAGCGCCGCGCGCGCCCCTTCCGAATAGAGCCACGCCGGCGCGATGAAGCCCGTCGCCGCGCGCCCCGTGATCTCCTCGACCAATGCCTTGCCGCGCCGCATCCGCGCCAGCGCCTCGGCGTGGCTGAGGCCGAGGAATTCGCCCTCGCCGGCGGTCATGTGCCTCGCCTTCAGCGCCGCGGCGCGACCGGCATGGGCGCTGTCGTCGCGATGCGTCCAGCCGTGGACGAACATCTCGACGCCCTCGTCCGCCCAGCCGCGCAGCCGGGCGGCGAAAGTGGGGGTGATCGGTGCGCTCGACCAGTGATCGGGGACGACGAGCATCGCCAGCCGCCGCCCGACGTGCGGGGCGAGATGGTCGAGCAGGCGATCGACCTCGCCCTCGAAGCGGGGCGAGACGTCGTGGATGGAGGCGAACAGGCGTTTCATCGCGCGCGATGATAGACGCGGAGATGCTCGTTGCCCATCGGCAGCGTGGCGGTGAGTCGGTAATCGCGCACCATCGCCGCGGTCACGATCGCATGCGCGGCGGGGCGCTCGCCGCGATAGGGCGGGCGGATCACGACGACCGCAGGCCGGGCGGCGAGGATGCGGCGAATCTCGGCGTCCTGATCGACCCCGGTCGCCCCCGCCTCGCGGAAGCGGATCAGGTGCGAGGGCACCAGATAGCGCGACAGCGCGCAGCGCCCGGTCGCGCTGTAGAGCATGTCGGTCCCCGAATAGACGTACAGGCACCCCGGACCGCGCCCGACCGCCTGCGCCAGCGCGGCGAGCTCGCCCGCGTCGCCGCGACCGGCGCGTTGCAGGATCAGCACGATCTGGCCGGCGAGCGCGGCAGTGAGCAGCAGCGCCGGGGTGCGCCAGCGTTGCCAGTCGGACCGGCCGAGCATGCCGGCCGCGGCGGCGCAGGCGGGGAGCAGGACGGGCAAAGCGTAATGATCGAACCACGGCCGGAAAATCGCGACGCTGCCGATCGATGCCGCCAGCCACAGCGCGACGAACCGCCGCTCGCGCCCGTGCGTGCGATCGCCGCGGCTGCGCCGGAGCGCCAGGACCGCCAGCGTCGCGATCGGCGAGACGATCAGGATCATCTCGCCGATATTGCCGGCCAGCTCCGACAAGGGATCGGGATTGCGGTGGAAGATCGACAGGAAATTGGCGAAGACGAAGGCGTCCCACTGGCCGACCGCCGCATAATAGACGGCGGCCAGCGCGGTCGGCAGCAAAGCGACGACGATCAGCGCCACGCCATAGCCGATCACCCGCAGCGGCCGGCGCGTCGCGTGCCAGCGATCGGCGAGCAGCCACAGGCCGAAGAAGATGCCTTCGAACACCACCGAATATTTGATCTGCAAGGCGGCGCCGACCAGCGCCATGACCAGCAGGCCGTGCGAGGCGCGATGCGGCGGCGGGCGCAGCGCGAGCAATGCGGCGGCGAGCATCAGCAGATTGTAGAAGACCGGCGATTGGCCGCTCTGCCCGCCCAGCAGGTCGAGCCAGAGGATATAGGCGAGCGCGCCGGCGGTCGCCCCTGCGCCGAAGCCGAGCCGCTCGGCGAGCCGGGCGATCCCCCAGGCGGTGGCGACGGTGCCGGCGAGGGCGAGCGCCTGATAGCCCCAGATGCCGGCGGGGAAGCCAAGCGCGGCGGGGAGGGCGTAGAGCAGGAACAGCCCGACCGGCTTGCGGTCCCAGATGTCGACGAAGGGCAACGCCCCCTGCCACATCCGGTGTGCGGTGACGAAATAGAATTCCTCGTCGACGTGGACGAGCGGATTGCCGAAGGTCAGCGCCCGCGCGGCGATCGCGACGAGCAGGAGGATCGGCAGGCGCAGCCGCGGGTTGGCAAGGAGAGGCATCGCGCCGGGCGGTAGCGGCGGCCGGCTGGATTGGGAAGGCGACCCCGGTTTCTCTTGCCGGCGAGGAAGGGCCACCGCTTATGATCGATTTGTGAGCCGGACGTGTTTCCAAACCCGCTCCGTCACCACGGCCTTGCGCCGGGGTCCCGCTTCTTCGGATCGCGCGACGAAGCGGGATGCCGGATCAAGTCCGGCATGACGAGGAATTTGCCGTCAGACGCGTTTCGCCGTCACGAAATAGTCGAGCTGCGTCGAGCCGCTCAGCACGAACCCGGTCGCCGGCGAGAAGCCGAGTCCCTGCACGTCGGTCACCGTCAGTCCGGCGCGCTCCAGCAGGTCGGTGAGATCCTCGGGGGTGAGGAACTTGTCCCAGTCGTGCGTGCCGCGCGGGATGCGGCCGGTGCCTTCCGCCAGCGTGATCAGCGCGAGGCGCGACAGCGGCGTGCGGTTGGGGGTCGAGAGCACCAGCAGGCCGCCGTCGGCGAGCGATTCCGCGAGCCCGCGGACGAAGCCGGCAGGATCGGCGACATGCTCGATCACCTCGAGGCTGGTGACGAGGTCGAAGCGGCCGGTCATCGCCTCGACGCCGACCGCGCGATAATCGATCGCGAGCCCCGCCTGCGCGGCATGCGCCTGCGCCACCGCGATATTCTCCGCCGCCGCGTCGATCCCCGTCACCGCCGCGCCGAGCCGCGCCAGCGGCTCGCACAGCAGCCCCGCGCCGCAGCCGACGTCGAGCGCGGTCTTGCCGGCGAGCGGCGTGAAGCTGGTGTCGTCGCCGTCCCAGTGCAGATCGACCGCGGCGCGTATATAGCCGAGCCGTACGGGGTTGAGCTTGTGCAGCATCGCCGAAGAGCCCTTCGGGTCCCACCAGTCCTTCGCCATCGCGCCGAAATGTTGCGCCTCGCGCGGATCGATCGTGCTGCTTGCCATCATCATGGCCGCTACCTATCAGGGCGGCCCCTTTACCCCAAGGAGTTTGGCGACGCAGATGGCACGCATCGTGATGAAGTTCGGCGGCACGTCGATGGCCGGGATCGAGCGCATCAGGAGCGTCGCCGCGCGCGTCAAACGCGAGGTCGAGGCGGGCAATCAGGTCGCGGTGGTCGTCTCGGCGATGGCGGGCGAGACCGACCGGCTGGTCGGCTTCTGCCGCGAGGCCTCGTCGCTCTACGATCCGCGCGAATATGACGTCGTCGTCGCCGCGGGCGAACAGATCACCAGCGGGCTGCTCGCGATCGCCTTGCAGGCGGCGGGCGTGCCGGCGCGCTCGTGGCTCGGCTGGCAATTGCCGATCCATACCGACGACGCGCACGCCAAGGCGCGGATCGGCAGCATCGAGGTCGACGCGCTCAACGCCAGCATGGCGGCGGGCGAGGTCGCGGTGATCCCCGGTTTCCAGGGCCTGTCGGACGACGGCCGCGTCACCACGCTCGGCCGCGGCGGTTCGGACACGTCGGCGGTGGCGGTGGCGGCGGCGATGAAGGCCGACCGTTGCGACATCTACACCGACGTCGACGGCGTCTACACCACCGACCCGCGCATCGTGCCGCGCGCGCGCAAGCTCAACAAGGTGACGTACGAAGAGATGCTGGAACTCGCCAGCGTCGGCGCGAAGGTGTTGCAGACCCGTTCGGTCGGCCTCGCGATGAAGGAACAGGTCCGCGTCCAGGTGCTCTCGTCCTTCACCGGACCCGAGGCGCCGATGGCGGACACATTGCCCGGTACGATGATCGTGGGCGAAGAGGAGATCGACGACGTGGAACGCCAGCTCATCACGGGTATCGCGCACGACAAGAACGAGGCGAAGATCACGCTGACCAGCGTCCCCGACCAGCCGGGCGCGGTGTCGGCGATCTTCGAGCCGCTCGCCGCGGCGAACATCAACGTCGACATGATCATCCAGAATATCGCGCACAACCACGGCTCGACCGACGTCACCTTCACCGTGCCGTCCGCCGATCTGGCGCGCAGCCTTGAGGCGCTCAACCAGGCGCGCGAGACGATCGGCTTCGCCGAACTGGTCCACGACACGCGCGTCGCCAAGGTCTCGGTGGTCGGCGTCGGCATGCGCAGCCATGCCGGTGTCGCCAGCACGATGTTCACCACGCTCGGCAAGCGCGGCATCAACATTCAGGCGATCTCGACCAGCGAGATCAAGGTCAGCGTGCTGATCCACGAGGACGAGACCGAACTCGCCGTCCGCATGCTCCACACCGCCTACGGCCTCGACGCCGCGGACGCCGCCGCGTGACCGTCGGACAGGAGCGCCTGCAGCGCCGCATGGCGCGCGGCGCCGCCTTCCTCGGATCGGACGTCGCGATCATGGCGGGCGCGATGTCGTGGGTGTCGGAGCGCAACCTCGTCTCGGCGATGTCGAACGCCGGCGGCTTCGGCGTGATCGCCTGCGGCGCGATGACGCCCGAGCTGCTCGATGCCGAGATCGCCGCGACGAAGGCGATGACGGACAAGCCGTTCGGCGTGAACCTCATCACCATGCATCCGGCGCTGTTCGACCTGATCGCGGTCTGCACCAAACATGGGGTCGGCCATGTCGTGCTTGCCGGCGGCCTGCCGCCCAAGGGCTCGCTCGAGGCGATCAAGGCGGGCGGTGCCAAGGTGATCTGCTTCGCGCCGACGCTGGCGCTCGCCAAGAAGCTGATCCGCTCGGGCGTCGATGCTTTGGTGATCGAGGGGATGGAGGCGGGCGGCCATATCGGCCCTGTCTCGACCAGTGTGCTCGCGCAGGAGATGCTGCCCGAGATCGCCGAATCGGTGCCGGTGTTCGTTGCCGGCGGCATCGGCCGCGGCGAGGCGATCGCCGGCTACCTCGACATGGGCGCGGCGGGCGTCCAGCTCGGCACGCGGTTCGTCTGCGCGACCGAATCGATCGCCCATCCCAATTTCAAGAAGGCATTCATCCGCGCCTCGGCGCGCGATGCGGTGGCGAGCGTGCAGCTCGACCCACGGCTGCCGGTGATCCCGGTGCGTGCGCTCAAGAATGCGGGCGGCGAATTGTTTACCGCCAAGCAGCGCGAGGTGGCGCTGAGCCTCGACGAGGGCGCGGTAGCGATGGGCGAAGCGCAATTGCAGATCGAACATTATTGGGCAGGTGCGCTGCGCCGCGCGGTGATCGACGGCGACGTCGAGCACGGCTCGGTGATGGCCGGCCAGTCGGTCGGCATGGTGACGAAAGAAGAACCGATCGCCGAGATCATCGGCGCGCTGGTCGCCGAGGCGGCGGCGGCGCTGGAGAAAAGGGCGGGGTAACCATTCCTCCCCGGCACGGGGAGGTGGCGCCGCGAAGCGGTGCCGGAGGGGGGCTTACGCCAGCGCTACGTGCGTGGAAGCCCCCCTCCACCAGCTACGCTGGTCCCCCTCCCCGTGCCGGGGAGGAATTATTCGTCGCTTACCGCGCGTTAACCATTTCTGCCGCAGAGTCTGACCGGCCGGGGGGCAGGGAAGGACTGCGATGCGCCATATCATAGCTCTCACCGGCGTCGGTCTGGCGCTGCTCGCGGGTTGCGCGGTCAGGCCGAAGGTGGTCGCGGTCGCGCCGCCGCCGGTACCCGCAGCACCCACGCCGGTCGCGCTTGCAATGCCGAAGGGCGCCTATGTCGGGATGCAGATCCCGGCGCTGATGGGCGACGGTCGCTATGCCACCCCCAATCGCAACCTCTCCGCCGACGGGGCCGTCTGGCATCTGCGCGCCGCGCTCAACGTCGCCGCGCTCGCCTGTCGCGGGCCGGACGAAGCGGCGATCATCGCCGGCTACAATGCGCTGATCGCGCAGCAGAAGGTCGTCCTGAACGGCGCACAGACGCGGCTCACCGTCGAATATAGGGCGGCGGGCGGCGACTGGCAGGATCGCTACGACGACCAAATGACGCGGCTCTACAATTTCTTCTCGCAAAGCCAGGCGCGCGAGCCGTTCTGCAACGCTGCCGCGGCGACGCTTGCCGATGGCGCGACGGTGACCGCCGCCGATCTGCCCGCGTTCGCGCAAGGCCGGCTGGCGGTGCTGGAGAAGCCGTTCACCGATTTCTACGCCGCCTATGACGCGTGGCGCGCCGAACGCGCCGCCGCGACTCGTATGGCGATGGCCACCACCGCGCCGCCGCGCGCATTGGTGGTGCAGGCGGTCCCCGCCGCCGCGCCGCCACCACGCCCGCGGCTGACACTCGATCCGAGCGTCTTCTCCGAAAGCGCGACGACCGTTACTCATTGATCCGGAACAGCGACTCCACCGGCCGTTGCAACGCGGCAGCCAGTTTGAGCGCCAGCAGCGTCGAGGGGATGAACACGCCGTTCTCGACGGTATTGATCGTCTTGCGGCTGACCCCGACGCGCTCGGCGAGCGCTGCCTGGGTAAGGCCCATCCGCTCGCGTTCCTCCTTCAGGCTGTTGAGAAGCTCGCTCACCGGGCGGCGCGCAGCTCGAGCGTGGCGAAGCTGATCATCGCGGCGAACAGGCCCGCGGTCGCGACGATGCGGGCGACGTCATAGCTGCCGATCATCGCGTCATGCGCGAACGGGGCAACGGCCAGCGCCGCGACGAGGCTCGCCCAAAAGCCTGCCGTGCAGCTCATCCGGCGGTGTTCGCGCACGGCTTCGTCTTCCAGCATCCGGTTGAGGATGCTGTTTGGTTTCAGCCACCGCCGCCACGGCAGCAGCGTCAACGCGCAAACCATCGCGATGCCCAGCCACAAACCGTCGACGAAGTCGCGGCGCATGAGCGTCATGCCGGCCAGCTCGGCCAGCAGGAGGATCCCTCCCAATAGGTACAGCATCAGCGCCCAGGTGCGGCTGGTGCGTTCGGCCAGTTCGATCGTGTTCATTTCAGTCTCCTGTAACCTACAGGTGACATGTAACCCATAAGTTACATCCGTCAACAGGGTTCCCCCTGCGCGCAGGTTCGGTTAACGCCGGCCGTGATGAGGGACGAGGACCAGCCGCAGGCAGGACGCTTCTTGGGAGCCGAGCATCGCTTCGCGGTGCGCGTCTACTTCGAGGACACCGATCTGTCGGGCGTCGTCTATCACGCCAATTACCTGCGCTACATGGAGCGCGCGCGCTCCGACATGCTGCGCCTCGCCGGCATCGACCAGCGCGCCACGCATGACGCGGGCGAGGGCGCCTATGCCGTCGCCGATCTCGCCATCCGCTATCGTGCACCGGCGCGGCTCGACGATGCGCTGCTCGTCGTCAGCCGCGTGATCGCGGTGCGCGCCGCCAGCGTCGTCATTCATCACACAGTCAGGCGCGGTTCGCTTGTCTTAGCGGAGGCCGAGGTCACGGTGGCGCTGGTCGCGCCGTCGGGGCGGCCGAAGCGTCAACCGGCCGCTTGGACGGATATCTACCAAAGCCTGATCTGGCAGGGGACCAATTCATGAATCCGGTGTTCAACATGGATGCGGCGACGCTGTCGCCCGTCGCGCTCTTCCTCCAGGCCGATCTCGTGGTGAAGTTCGTGATGGCCGGGCTGCTGCTCGCCAGCATCTGGACCTGGGCGCTGATCATAGCCTTCTGGCGGCGGCTCGGCCGCATCCGCAAGGGCATGGCCGGGTTCGAACGCGACTTCTGGAAGGCGGAAGATATCGACGCCTTCTACAAGGCGGAGGCGGACAAGGACCTGCCCTCGGCGCGGGTATTTGTCGCTGGCGTGAAGGAATGGCGCCGCTCGACCGCGGGCGGCTCGATCGACAAGGGCGGCACGCGCGAGCGGCTCGCGACCGCGATGGGCGCGGCGGCGGCGCTGGAGATCGACACGATCTCCGACCGGCTCAACATCCTCGCGACGATCGGCTCGGTAGCGCCGTTCGTCGGGCTGTTCGGCACCGTCTGGGGGATCATGCGCAGCTTCACGGGGATCGCGCAGGCGCAGAATTCCTCGCTGGCGGTGGTCGCGCCGGGCATCGCCGAGGCGCTGTTCGCGACCGCGATCGGCCTGTTCGCGGCGATCCCCGCGGTGATCGCCTACAATCGCTTCAGCCACGGCGTGAACCGCATCGAGGCGGCACTGAACCGCTTCGCCGACGGCTTCCACACGACGCTGTCGCGCCAGCTGGACAGCGGGCGCTGATCCGGTGGGCATGAATCTCCCATCCAACCGGGGGCGCGGGCGGCGGGCGCCGGTCGCCGATATCAACGTCACGCCGCTGGTCGACGTGATGCTGGTGCTGCTGATCATCTTCATGGTGACCGCGCCGCTGCTCACCGCCGGCGTGCCGGTCAATTTGCCCGACAGCCGCGCCAAGGCGCTCGATCAGGACCAGAAGCCGGTGCAGCTCTCGCTCGACGCGAGCGGCAAGCTGTTCCTCGACGACGAGGAGATCGGCGAGGCGGCGCTGCCGCAGCGGCTGGAACAGATCGCCGCGGTCCAGGCCGGCGGCGAGCCGCCGCAGATCTTCCTGCGTGCCGATCGCGCGCTCGATTACGGGCGGGTGATGCGGGTGATGGGCGAACTCAACCGCGCCGGGCTCAACCGCGTCTCGCTGCTGACGGTTGAAGGCGGAAGCGCGCGCTGATGGATCGGGCGGAGAAGATCGGACTGGGCGTTGCGGTCGTCGGGCATGTCGTGCTCTTCGGCCTGCTGTCGGTCGGCTTTCTCGCGACGCCCAATCCGCAGAAGCTCCAGCAGACCCCGATGGAGGTCAGCCTGGTCAAGGACGTCGCGCTCGAGGCGACCGCGCCGCAGGCGGTGACGCCGCCGGCGCAGTCGGTCGCTCCCGAGGAGGGCGAGCCGGAAGACGCTGCGCCGCCGCCCGAGCCAGCTGCGGAGCCGGCACC
>NZ_SCMZ01000054.1:0-26926 GCF_005503285.1 Sphingomonas sp. 2SG | reverse complement strand
ACCTGCGCCCGGCCCACCCGGGCCGCCGGGGCCACCCGGACCATGCGGACCGGGCCGCGGACCGACTTCGCTCACCTGACCCGAGGGGCCGACGAGGAAGTGCGCGCGCAACTGCCCCTCGTCGTAGCGGCCCTGCACCAGCACCGCATTGCCGCGGGTGACGTTGGCGGTACCGTCGCGGCCCGCGTCGATCATCGCCCGGCCGCTGCCGTCCTGCACCACGAACCGGTCGCCGAACACCTCCGCGACACGGCCCTTCACCGTGACGATGCCGCCGCTGCTCGCCAGCCTGGCGATCGGCGTCGCGACCGTCGGGGCCATCTCGATGCTCGGGCGGGTGAGGGCGACCGCGCCCGCGCCGCCGGCGGCGCCGACCGCGACCAGCGCGGCTGCACCGAGTGCCAGGCGCTGGCGGGTGCCGATATGTAGTCTTGCCATCGATCGTCTCCTTCGTTTGTCGATGACCGGCTTCTAGGGTGATTCGTCCGACCCCCGCTGAACCGGGCGGTTCAGTTTCGGTTTAGTGGGGGAGGATAGGGCCACATCATGCGCATCTTGCTTGTTGAAGACGATCCAGACCTGGGCCCGGCGATCGCGCGCGCGCTGCGCGCCGAGCATTTCGCGGTCGACCTCGTAGCCGACGGCATCGACGCCGGCCATCTCGGCGAGACGGAAAGCTACGACGCCGCGGTGCTCGACCTCGGGCTGACCGGCAAGGACGGTATCGCCGTGCTGCGCGACTGGCGCGCGGCGGGGCGCGCGCTGCCGGTGCTGATCCTCACCGCGCGCGACGGCTGGTCGGACAAGGTGGCGGGCTTCAAGGCGGGCGCCGACGATTATTTGGTCAAGCCGTTCCGCGTCGAGGAACTGGTGATGCGGCTGCGCGCGCTGGTCCGCCGCGCCGCCGGCCATGCCCAGCCGGTGCTCGCCTGCGGGCGGCTGTCGTTCGATACGCAGATCGGCCATTTCGAGCTCGACGGCCTGCCGCTCAAGCTCACCGCGTTCGAATGGCGCGTGCTGTCGGCGCTGATGCTGCGGCGCGAGGCGGTGATCGAGCGGCTCGACCTGCTCGAACGCGTCTACGAAGGCGATGCCGATGTCGATTCGAACAGTCTCGAGGTGATCGTCGGCCGCTTGCGCCGCAAGATCGGCGCCGAGATGATCGAGACGATCCGCGGCCGCGGCTATCGCCTGACCTGCGGCGAGGGCTGAGGCGATGCCCAGATCCATCCAGGGCCGCATGCTGCTGTTGTCGGCGGTGGCGATCCTCGCCGCGCTCGGCATCGCCGGCTGGGCGATCGGCGGCGTGCTCGAACGCGTCGTCACCGAGGGGATCGACCGGCGGCTCGATGCCGAGATCGCGTTGCTCGCCAGCACGGTCGATCGCGACGGTCGTATCGATCGCGCGCGGCTCACCGCGCGGGCGGGGGCGCTGGAGGCGGGGCGCGGCTGGCACTGGCGGATCGAGGCGCCGGACAGCGCGATCGGCTCGACCGATACGCCGCGGCTGCATGGCGGGCCGGGGCCGGGCGACGGTCCGCTGCCGGGACCACCGGGGCCGCCGATGCTGCGCGACGATGCCGATGCGCCGCAGGTGCTCGAAGGCGAGGATCGGGCCGGGCGCAGCGTCCATGCCCGTCGGCTGGTGATGAAGACCGGGCGCGGCGACGTATCGCTGCTCGCGGTCGCGCCGCGCGCCGTCATCGCACGGCCGTTGCGCGATGCGCTGGTGCCGCTGCTCGCCGCGCTCGCGATCCTCGCCGGACTGCTCGCGGTCGCGACGATCGTGCAGTTGCGGCTGGGCTTGCGTCCGCTCGCCCGGATGCGCGCGCAGGTCGCCGCGATCCGCGACGGCACGCGGACCGAGGTCGACGAGGACCAGCCGGTCGAGTTGCGCGGCCTCGCGACGGAACTCAACGCGCTCGCCGGCGATCGCGCCGCGGCGCTCGCCACCGCGCGTCAATCCGCCGCCAATCTAGCGCATGCGCTCAAGACGCCGGTGGCGACGCTCGCGCTCGCGCTGCGCGACGATCCGCCCGCCGCGGCGCAGGTCGCGCGGATCGACGCCACGATCCGCCACCATCTGTCGCGCGCGCGCGCCGGCACCGGCGATACGCGCGCCAGCACCCGCGTCGCGCCGGCGGTCGCCGATCTCGCGGTGGCGATCGGCCGGCTCCACGCCGCGCGCGGCATCGCGGTGACGCATGCGGTCGCGGGCGATCCGGCCGCGGCGATGGATGCGCAGGATTTCGACGAACTGCTTGGCAACCTCCTCGATAATGCCGCGCGCCATGCCCGCGCGGAGGTGAGGGTCGAAGTGCGCGCGCAGTCCAGCGATGCGCGTCGTCTCGACCTGATCGTCGCCGACGACGGCCCCGGCATCCCCGCCGCCGAGCGCACCCGCGTCACCGAGCCGGGTGTGCGGCTCGACGAGCGTGGCGAGGGCCATGGCTTCGGCCTCGCCATCGTCCGCGAGCTCGCCGAACTGCACGGCGGCCGGCTGACGCTCGCCGAGCGCGACGGCGGCGGGCTGGAGGCACGCGTCAGCCTGCCCGCAAGGCACCAAACGGGCGCCGAAGCGTAACGCCTCCGTCCCCCACGCGAGGTCTCCATGTCTTCTGCCCTGTTCCAGCCGATCACCATCGGCAGCACAACCCTGTCCAACCGCATCGTCATCGCGCCGATGTGCCAATATTCCGCCGAGAACGGTCGGATGACCGACTGGCATCTGATCCACCTCGGCCATCTCGCTTTGTCCGGCGCCGGCCTGCTGACGATCGAGGCGACCGCGGTCGTCCCCGAGGGGCGGATCACCTATGGCGACGTCGGCCTGTGGGACGATGCGACCGAGGCGGCGATGGCCCGCGTGCTCGAATCGATCCGCCGCCATTCGGATATGCCGATCGCGATCCAGCTCGCCCATGCCGGCCGCAAGGCATCGACCGACCTGCCATGGAAGGGCGGCAAGCAGATCGCGCGCGACCACGCCGACGGCTGGCAGACGGTCGCACCGTCGCCGCTGCCCTTCGCCGAGGGCGAGAATCCGCCGACCGAACTGACCGAGGACGATCTTAAGCGGCTCGTCGACGCCTTCGCCGAATCGGCCCGCCGCGCCGCGCGGCTGGGCATCGACGCGGTGCAGCTCCATGGCGCGCACGGCTATCTGCTCCACCAATTCCTCTCGCCGCTCTCCAACCGGCGCACCGACGATTATGGCGGCAGCCTCGAGAACCGCATGCGCTTCCCGCTCGAAGTCCATGACGCGGTGCGCGCCGCTTTCCCCGCCGACAAGCCGGTGACGATGCGCGTCTCGGGCAGCGACTGGGTCGCGGGCGGCTGGGATGCCGAGCAGACCGTCGCCTTCGCTCGGGCGCTCGAGGCACGCGGCTGCGCCGCGATCCACGTGTCGAGCGGCGGGCTCGACCCGCGGCAGGAGATTCCGGCCGGCCCGAGCTATCAGGTGCCGCTCGCCCGCGCGGTCAAACAGGGCTGCGGCCTGCCGGTGGTCGCGGTCGGGCTCATCACCGATTACGAACAGGCGGAGGCGATCGTCGGCACCGGCGACGCCGATATGGTCGCGCTCGCCCGCACCATCCTCTACGATCCGCGCTGGCCGTGGCATGCCGCCGCGCATCTCGGCGCGCACGTCAAGGCGCCCGACCAGTATCTGCGCTCGCAACCGCGCCGGTATCGCGACCTGTTCGACGTGGATTGAGCCGGCGCGCGGCTTTTGTCAGACTAGACGAAAGCCGCGCTTCGGTGGATGGAGCGCGCGACCCCAAGTGGAGAGGAATTGCGCGATGACCGACCATGATGTTCGTACCGTCCTGCCGGTGCAGGCGATCCTCGGCGAGGGCCCGGTCTGGGTGGCGCGCGAGCAGGCTTTGTGGTTCGTCGACATCAAGAGCCGCCACGTCCACCGGTTCGACCCGGCGACGGGCGAGGCGCGGCGCTGGGATGCGCCTGATCAGGTCGGCTGGATGCTGCCGAGCGCGGATGGCGGGATGATCGCCGGCCTGCGCACCGGGCTGCACCGCTTCGATCCGGCGGACGGCAGCTTCACCTTCCTCGCCCGGCCGGAGGGCGATCCCGCCGGCAACCGGCTCAACGACGCCGCGACCGACGGCGAAGGCCGCATCTGGTTCGGCACGATGGACGATGCCGAGACCGACATGAGCGGCCGCGTCTATCGCCATGCTGCCGGCGTCGTCACCGACAGCGGCCTCGCCCCGGTATGCATCACCAACGGCCCCGCGATCGCGGGCGACGGCGTGACGCTCTACCACACCGACACGATCGGCAAGACGATCTGGCGCGCGACAATCGGTGCCGACGGCACGCTCGGCGAGGCGGCGCCGTTCGTGATCATTGAGGAAGGCGCCGGCCATCCCGACGGTTCGGTGGTCGATGCCGAGGGGTGTCTCTGGGTCGCGCTATGGGGCGGCTGGGGCGTTCGGCGCTACGACCCGTCGGGCAAACTGATCGGCACGGTCAAGTTGCCGGCATCGAACATCACCAAGATCGCCTTCGGCGGCCCCGATCTGCGCACCGCTTATGCGACGAGTGCGCGCAAGGGGCTCGACGAAGCGGCGCTGGCGGATCAGCCCGAAGCGGGCAATCTGTTCGCCTTCGATCCCGGCGTTGCGGGCGTGCCGGTGACGCCGGTCGCGCCGTAGGGGGGGGCGATTTCTGGGCGCCGCGAGCTTTAGCTGCTTTCTTATCCAAGTGTTCCTGCGAACGCAGGAACCCAGGGCCAAGCAGAACAAAGCCTTACGGTGCTCGATACCCTGGGCTCCTGCGTTCGCAGGAGCACTGAACGACTTTCGCGGAGGTCTCGAACAAATCCGGGGTGACGGGTGGGTGGGAAACGGGTGCAGCCCTACGCTACCGCCGATCCTCCCCCGCCTAAGCGAGGGAGGAGTCGGTCCGCCTTTACCGCGGGCTCGCCTCGCGCTTGCCGTCGAGGCGACGCGCGATGCCCCAGCCATTGTCGTCGTGCAGCGCCTCGGGCAGCAGCGCCGGCGCGAGGTTCTGGAAGCAGACCGGACGCAGGAAGCGCGCGATCGCGAGCGTGCCGACCGACGTCGTCCGCCCGTCACTCGTCGCCGGGAAGGGACCGCCGTGGACCATCGCCGGCGCCACCTCGACACCCGTCGGCCAGCCGTTCGCCAGAATACGGCCGACGCGGCGCGCGATCACCGGCACCAGCTTCGCCGCCTCCG
Source organism: Sphingomonas sp. 2SG (assembly GCF_005503285.1). Classification (NCBI taxonomy): domain Bacteria; kingdom Pseudomonadati; phylum Pseudomonadota; class Alphaproteobacteria; order Sphingomonadales; family Sphingomonadaceae; genus Sphingomonas; species Sphingomonas sp. 2SG. Next base: position 21,704 of record NZ_SCMZ01000054.1, on the reverse strand, counting down.
CTTCGTCGGCCGGATCGACCTGCAGCGTCGCGGTGAGCTGGCCTTCCAGCTTGGCGATCACCGCGGCGATCTCGCCGAGGTCGCGGCAGCGCACCAGCATCGACGACGAACCGAACACCTCGTGCGAGAGCTTGACGTCTGCGAGGAACTGGTCGGCGGTCGTCTCGAAGAACGCGCCGACGGCTTGGTTGACGCCCTCGCCGGTCTTGCCGCGCGCGACGGTGCGCACCGCCTCATGGCCGGCAAGCGCCGCGACGCCCTGCTCGAAGCTGGCGTGGATACCGGGCGACAGCATCGTCGCCGGCGCGCTTTCGGTCAGCGCCGCGCCCGCCGCCTCGACGAAAGCGTCGAGATCGGGGCCGTCGACCGCCAGCACGAGACCGGGGTTGGTGCAGAACTGGCCGGCACCCATCGTCAGCGACCCGACGAACTCCTTGGCCAGCGCCGCCCCGCGCGCGGCGAGCGCGGCGGGGAAGAGGACGACCGGATTGATGCTCGACATTTCGGCATAGACCGGGATCGGCTCGTCACGCTCGGCGGCGATGCGCACCAGCGCGAGGCCGCCGCCGCGCGAACCGGTGAAGCCCACCGCCTGGATGCGCGGATCGGCGACCAGCGCGCCGCCCAGTTCGTTGGTCTCGCCGGGCAGGTAGGAGAAGACGCCCGCGGGCAGGCCGGCGTCCGCGACGGCCTTCTGGATCGCGCGCGCGACCAGCTCGCCGGTGCCGGGATGCGAGGGATGACCCTTCACCACCACCGGACAGCCGGCGGCGAGCGCCGAGGCGGTGTCGCCACCCGCGACCGAAAAGGCGAGCGGGAAGTTGGACGCGCCGAACACCGCGACCGGGCCGATCGCCAGATTGACGCGGCGCAGGTCGGGGCGCGGCAGCGGCGCGCGGTCGGGCAAGGCGGGGTCGATCGTCGCGTCGAGGAAGTCGCCCTGACGCACGACGCCGGCGAACAGCTTGAGCTGGCCGACGGTGCGGCCACGCTCGCCCTCGAGGCGGGCGCGCGGCAGGCCGCTCTCCGCCATCGCGCGCTCGATCAGCTCGTCACCGATATCGAGGATGTTCTGCGCGATGCCTTCAAGGAAGGTGGCACGCGTATCGAGGTCGGTCGCGGCATAGGTCGCGAACGCGTCTTCGGCGAGCGTGCAGGCTTCGGCCACCGCATCGGCATTCGCCGACGAGAAGTCCGGGGTCAGCGTCTCGCCGCTCGCCGGATTCACCGCGGTGAACCGGTTCGCGGCCTGGCGTGCTTCGCCACCGATCAGCAGGGCGCCGTCGATCATGGAAATACCTCTCTCGGAAATTGTCAGAGTTATTCTAGGGACCCGATCGCCCCGCGACAATGGTGCACGTCGCGCGGTCACGTGACTGCGACGCAAGAGCCGATAAAGGCGCGGTCAGCGATCGGCGACGAACGTCACGTCATCCTCGGTGTTGTGCGGGTCGAGGTCCCAGTCCGCGGCGACCTCTTCGACCGCGCGGCGCGCGATCGCATCGAGCTCCTCGGGGCAGAAGGCCTGGACGTCCCAATTGTGGCCGGACGCGCCGTCCCAGGGATCGGCGAGCGTCGGCAGCATGAACTCGATCCTCGCCCCCTCGCTGTCGAGCGACAGGCGGAGCGCCGCCTGGTTGAGTTCGTCGCGCAGCGCCGACGCGCCGAGCACCGGCCGGCTCATCGCGACACCCCCTGCGACACTGACGCGGGCGGGAGAGAATAAGGAACCGCCATGACCATCTCCTTCGAGTCCGCAGCAAGCGCAGCGCGACCGGGATCGTTCCCGATCCGCGGCCTCCTTGCAACGTCCGTGTCACATACCGGCGGGAATGGGGGGCGGGGGGGGTCATGAGGCGAGTTTGCATGCCTCGGGCGCCTGAGGCTCTCGGATCTATGCACGGCTGTTATCCAGGCCGTTTGTAGAAGTCCGGCATTTTCCCATTCCACTCCGTCACCCCGGACTGGTTCCGGGGTCCACTCCGCGGCGAGGAGGACGGCTTGAAGCGGCACCGTGCTCTTGCGGCACGGTGGACCCCGGAACCAGTCCGGGGTGACGCATGAGCGGGGAGACCGAGCGAACCTCGCCGCCGTATTCGCAGACTGGCCCCCGTGTCTGCGGCCTCGCTGGCGGGGTTTCGCAGGAGCCGGCGGTACATCCACCAGAATCCACGAGGTTTGTCATTCTCCTCGGCGCCGGAAGCGGCCAAGGGGGCGCGATGCGTCTTCTGCTTTCCACCGCCGCCCTGTTCGTCTCGGCGATCGCCGTCCCTGCGCTGGCGCAGGCCGATCCTGACGTTGCACCCGATATCGTCGTCACCGGCCGCGGCCTGCCTGATTCGCCCGGCGAGCGCGCCTTCGACATCGTCACCATCGACCGTGACCGGCTCCAGGCCAATGCCAGCGCGCGGCTGGAAAGCGTGCTCGCCGATGTCGCCGGCTTGCAGCAGTTCCGCCGGTCCGACAGTCGCACCGCCAATCCGACCAGCCAAGGCATCACCCTGCGCGGCATCGGCGGCAATGCCTCCAGCCGCGCGCTGCTGATCCTCGACGGCGTGCCGCAGGCCGATCCGTTCGGCGGCTGGGTCGCGTTTCCCGCCTATGCCACGGGGCGGCTGGGGCAGGTGCGGGTGACGCGCGGCGGCGGCAGCGGCTATTTCGGCCCCGGTGCGCTCGCCGGCACCGTCCAGCTCGACAGCGCCACCCCCGACCAGCTCGCGCCGCTCGACGCCAGCCTGTTCTACGGCAGCCGCGATTCGATCGAGGCGCAGGGCGCCGCGGCGCTCGTCCGCGACGGCGGCTTCGCGACGCTGTCGGGGGCCTATGCGCGCGGCGACGGCTTCGTGCCGACGGTCGCATCCAGCCGCGGCCCGGTCGACCGCGCCGCGCCCTACGAACAGGCGTCGGGCGCGCTGCGTACCGTCGTGACCGTCGCGCCGTCGACCGAGGTGCAGGCCAACGTCAGCGCCTTCACCGACCGGCGCGACCGTGGCACGGCGTTCACCGCGAACCGGTCGGACGGCGCCGACGCCAGCCTGCGCCTCGTCGGCCGCGGCGCCTGGGGCTGGTCGGCGCTCGCCTATCTGCAGACCCGTGCCTTCGCCTCCAGCTTCGCCAGCATCAACGCGGCGCGGACGACCGTCAGCCAGTCGCTCGACCAATATAACACGCCCGCCACCGGGCTCGGCGCGCGGCTGGAGGTGCAGCCGCCGGTCGGCGAGGCGATCGACCTGCGGCTCGGCGCCGACATCCGCGACGTCTCCGGCAAGACGCAGGAACTGTTCACCTTCGTCAACGCCAGCCCGACCCGCCGCCGCGAGGCGGGCGGATCGACCCGCACCCAGGGCCTGTTCGCCGACGGCAGCGTCGCGCTCGGCGACCTGACGCTGACCGGGGCGGGGCGCATCGATTGGTGGCGGATCGACGGCGGCTATCTTCGCGAGCGTCCGCTCGCCGGCGGTGCGGCGCTGACCGACAATCGCTTCGCCGATCGCGACGGTAGTGAATTCACCGGCCGGCTCGGCGCCGCGTGGCGCGCCGCCGCGGCGGTGACGGTGCGTGCGGCGGCCTATCGCGGCTGGCGGCTGCCGACGCTCAACGAACTCTATCGCCCCTTCCGCGTCGGCAATGACGTCACCGCCGCCAATGCCGGCCTCTCGCCCGAGCGGCTGACGGGGATCGAGGGCGGCGTGACGCTGACGCCCTTCGCCGGCGCCAGCCTCGCCGCGACGCTGTTCCGCAACCAGCTCGACGATGCGATCGCCAACGTGACGCTCGCCGCGACGCCGACCAGCGCCATGCGTGTCCGCCGCAACCTCGACGCGATCCGCTCGACCGGCGTCGAGGTCGATGCGCGCTATGCGACCGGGCCGTTCACCGCGCTCGCCTCGTGGAGCCATGTCGACGCACGCGTCCGCGCCTCGGGCGCGGCGGTGGCGCTCGACGGTCTGCGTCCGGCGCAGACACCGCGCGACGCGCTATCCGGGACGCTCGGCTGGCGGCAGCGGCGCGCGGCCGTCTCGGCGACGCTGCGTCACGTCGCGCGCCAGTTCGACGACGACCAGAACAGTCGCAGCCTCGCCCCCGCGACGACGCTCGACGGCTATGCCGCGCTGCCGGTGACGCGCGTGCTGACGATCGAGGCGCGTGCCGAGAACGTCTTCGACGCGCGCGTCGAGGCGGGGATCAGCGGCGCCAACATCGTCGAGCGCGCGACGGCGCGGACGCTGTGGATCGGGGTGCGCGCGCGGCTCGATTGAACCGGCGTGGCTCGACGCCGGCAGCCGGGGCGATTACACGCCCCGGCGTGACCGCTCCCCTCCGCCTCCGCCTCGACCGCCATGCCCTCGCCGACAATTGGCGCGCGCTCGACCGGATGAGCGGCACGGCGGCGTGCGGCGCGGCGATCAAGGCGGACGGCTACGGCCTCGGCGCGAGCGAGGTCGCAGGGCAGCTCGCCGCCGCCGGCTGCCGCGACTTCTTCGTCGCGACCTGGGCCGAGGCGGCGCGGCTGGCGCCGCTCGGCCTGCCTTTGTCGGTGCTGCACGGTGTCCGCGCCGAGGATATGCCGCTGGCGTTGCAAGGCATCGCACGCCCGGTGCTCAACAGCGAGACGCAGGTCGCCCGCTGGCGCGCGGCGGGCGGCGGCGCCTGCGACGTGATGGTCGATACCGGGATCAACCGGCTCGGCGTCTCGGCTGCGGCGGTGCGCGACGGCCTGCTCGACGGACTGGCGATCGAGACGCTGATCAGCCATCTCGCCTGCGCCGACGAGGACAGCGCGATGAACGATCGCCAGCGCGCCGCCTTCGCGGCGCTGGCGGGGGTGACGGGCGCGCGCCGGATGAGCCTCGCCAACTCCGCCGGCATCGCGCTCGGGGCGGGGTACGTCTTCGATCTCACCCGCCCGGGGATCGCGCTGTACGGCGGCATCGTCCGGCCGGAATTCGCGGGCACGATCCGCCAGGTGGCGACGCCCGAGGCGCAGGTGCTGCAACGCCGCACCGTCCCCGCCGGCGAGACGGTCGGCTACAACGCGACCTGGACCGCGCCGCGCGCGACCGAGGTGGCGATCCTCAATCTCGGCTATGCCGACGGCTATGTCCGCGGCTTCTCCGACCGCGGCTGTGCGGGCGGGGGGACGCTGCCGGTGATCGGGCGGGTCTCGATGGACCTGATGGCGATCGACGTTACCGCCGCGCCGGATCTGGCGGAGGGCGACTGGATCACGCTCGACTTCGCGCTGCCGGCGGCGGCGGCGGCGAGCGGGATGTCGCAATATGAGCTGCTGACGCTGCTGGGGCAGCGGTATGCGCGGGGGTGGGGGTGATCAGGCCGCTTCGGGGCCGGTCCATACGTCGAACGGCCGCGCCCGGATCCATCGCGTCGCCAGCCATTTGACGCCGCTGCGAACGGGCTCGCCGGCGTGGCGGGCGGTGGCCAACGGCCGGCCCTGCGCGTCGACATTGTCGAAGATGATCGCATCGCCCGCCTTCGGGCGGATGGTCAGGCCGTGGTCGGGGAACGTCGTCTCGCCGCCGCCGAAGCCGTCGTTGAGATAGACGAGCACCGTCGCGACGCGCTGGTTGCGCACCTCGGGCAGGACGTCGGCGTGCAGACGGAATTGCTGGCCGGGGCGATAGCGCAGGACGGTCAACGCCTCGCCCTGCGCCACCTGGGTGTCGCTGAACGCGGCGATCCGGACGTTGATCGCACGGATGACCGGGTCGTCGCGCAGCGGGCTCAGCACCGCCGCATCCGAGGTGCGGATCGGATGGGGCACGTGGCGGCCGGTCCGCGGATCGACGACGACGGCGGGAGCCAGCAGGTCGCTGGCGGCATTGGCGATATGCGTGCACTCGGCGACGCTCAGCGCACCGCGCACTCGTCTCACGCTGCGGTCGTCGGTCAATGGTTCGACGACGAGCGGCGTGGTCGGATGGCCGTCGCCGTCGATCGCCATCGCCGACAGCAGCCCGTGCAGGTAGCGCGCGTGCGGGTCATCTGCCGCGTTGGCGGCCGCAAGCAGTCGCATCGCAGCGGGCCAATTGGCGGCCGCACCGGTGCCGTTCGCCGCAAGCGTGATCTCGACGAGCCGCGCCTCGTCGTGACCGCAATCCGCGGCCTGCCGCAACGCAAGTCGGGCAGCGGTAAGGTCGCGGGGCAGGGGGTGGCCCTGAAGCTGCCACAGCGCCTGTTGGAAGAGCGCGCCGCCATGCCCCGCCGCCGCGAGCCTTGCAACGGTCGCGGTGGCGTCGGCGACGCGGCCGCTTCGCAGCATCGCGTCTACGGCGCCCATCGGGTCGTTCTGCATCGGCGGAGACTGGACGAAAAAAGGGCCGGTGGAAACCACCGGCCCCGGATTTTCACGCTACGGCGTCGCTTAGAAGCGCGCGGTCACGCCCGCATACATGCGGCGTCCGATGTTGTCGAAGATGGCGCTGCCCGCACCGATCCCCGTCGCCCCCAGCGGCGGTAGACGATCGGTGAGATTGTCGACGCCGATGTAGAAGCTGGACCGTTCACCGACGTCGAAGCCGAGCTTCATGCCGATGTACAGCACGTCCGGATAATAAGGCGTGCTGAAATCGTCGAGGTTCTGCGGCGGACGGCCCTGGAAGGCGATGCGGTTCTCGATCGCGCCGACCGACTGCTTCGACAGGTAGCGGAACTGCGTATCCAACGTGACGATGCCGAAGTCCGCCCCCAGGTTCACCTGCACCTGATCCTTGGGATAGCCCAGCTCACCGACCGTCGTATCCGCGAACGACGGCTGCAACGGGTTGAGGAAGCTGCTGCTCTCCAGGATGTGGGTATAGATCACCTGACCCGAGAGACGCGTGTCGCCGAAGCTGCGCGCATAGCTCAGGTTGGCATCGATACCGCGCCGCTTCAGGCTCGCATAGTTGAGCGGATTGTCGGCAAGATTACCCTCGATGATACGGAACGGCTGTTCGCCGTTCGGTCCGGTCGCTCCGGCTGCGACGCGGTTGAACTGCGCGCAGAACTGATTGTTGGTCAGCGACGGGGAATCGTAGCAATTGTTCACGGTTGCTTGCGCGCCCGCGTAATTGATGACGTTGTTCACCTTGATGTTATAGTAATCTACCGACAGGATCAGCCCCGGCGTGAACGTCGGCGAAATCACCGCGCCGTAGGTGTAGGAGTCGGACTTCTCCGCCCGCAGGTCGGGGTTGCCGCCGCTCAGGATTTCCAACGACTGGGCATATTGGAAATTGTACGTCGTCGGAATGCCCGCCGCCGCGCAATTGGCCGCGCGGAACTGCGTACCACGGCCCAGATTGTCGGCCGAGCACGGATCGGCGAAACCGGGCGCGAAATTCTGGCCGGCCGATGCATACAGTTCGGTCAGGTTCGGTGCGCGGACCGAGCGACCGTAATTGGCACGGAAGCGCAGCCCCTCAACCGGCGCGTAGGTGCCGTTCAGGTTGTAGGTATAGACCGTGCCCGCCGAGCCCTTGTAGTCGGACACGCGCCCGGCGGCGCCGAAGGTCAGCTCCTTGATGAGCGTGATGTCCTTGAGTAGCGGGACGCGCAGCTCGCCGAACGCTTCCTTCACCTCGAACGACGGCGGGTCGAACCTGGCGAGCGCATTGTAGAAGGTGTAGCCCGCCTCGACGTAGGGATCGGCCTGGAAGTAATTGGTCTCGCGGCGATATTCCGCACCGAGCGAGAAGCCGACGGCGCCGCCCGGAAGGTTGAAGAACTTCGAGGAGTCACCCGACACGTTGGCAAGCAGGTCGAGCTGCGTGATCTTGCCTTCCGAGACGGTGTTGCGCAGCACGTAGTTGCGCGTCGCCTCTGAGATATTGCCCTGGCCGAACGGATTAAGCGGCTGGCAATTGGTGATGTCGCTGGCCAGATTGGCGGCATTGCCGCCGATGTCGGTGCCGAACGCAAAGCGGCTGGCGTCCAACTGTGCGCCGCAGACGATCTGGCCGGCGGGATTGCGCACGGCGTCGAGCGCGAGGCTGAGACGCTGCACGTCGACGTTGCCGAGGACGCGCGTGCGCTCCTTGAACTCGCCGTAATTGGCCGACACTTCGTAGTTGAACGTCTCGGCGAAATCGCCGCGCACGCCGCCGACGAAGCGATAGGTCTCGCGGCGAGCATCCTCACGACGCGAACCAAGATCGGTCAGGTTCTTGCGCAGGATGAAGCGATAGGAGCCATTCGCGATCTGTGTGCGCAGCGTGGCCGCCTGTGCGGCGGTGATCGCCGCACCAGTCGTCGGGCTGATGCCCGAGTTGACCGCCTGCAACGCCTGCGCCGCCAGCGTCGCCTGCGAGGACGCGCTGAGGAACGGATTGTCGAGACGGGGACGCTCGTAGAGCGCGTCGATCGTCGAGCCCGTGTAGAAGGCCGGACCCGAACCGCCGAGGCTAACCGAGTCGACGCGGACGTACTTCGCCTCGAAGAATGGCACGAACGCGTCGGAGACCGCGAAATGGCCGAGCAGGTTGGCCGAATAGCGGTCGAGTTGCGGCAGCAGCTGGACCAGCGTGCCCTCGCGGCGGGTGTTGCCGTTGCCGCCGACAAAGCCGCCGGTCGGGGTCGCGGTCGGCGCCGTTACCGAACCACCGGCGATGCCGACGCGGGTGCCCGTCTGCGAGACAAGCGAGCCGTCCTGCTGGAACAGATAGTTGCAGGTGAAGGCGCGACCCAGCGAGTCACGGCCGCACCGTGCGTTCGTGCCCGAGCCGGCGGGCGAACCTGCGAAAGCGACCAAGCCGCCGTCGAAGATGTTGGCGCCGCGGATATCGCGGAAGAACGTCGAGTCGGGGATGCCGTCGAAGTTCAGATTGCCGCTGACGCCGGCACCGGCCGCATCGACGTTGGTCGTCACGAAGGCATCGTTTTGACGGTAGGCCTTGCGGCCTGACGCGAACAGCGCCTCGGTGCGGGCATATTCCACGTTCATCGCGATGTTGCCGCGATCGTCAGCGAAATTCTTGCCGCCGGTCAGGCTGACGAAATAGCTGCCGGCGTCCTTCTCGTCGCTGACGCCGCCCTGCGCGCGGATCTGCAGGCCTTCGAAATTCTGCTTCAGGCGGAAATTGACGACGCCGGCGATGGCATCGGAACCGTACACCGCCGAGTTGCCGCCGGTAACGATGTCGACACCGTCGATCAGGTCGGTGGGGATGGTATTGACGTCGACCGATACCGCGTTGTTCAGAATGTCGGACGCGACATGACGGCGGCCGTTGACCACGACCAGCGTGCGCTGGGTGCCGAGGCCGCGCAGATCGAGAAGATTGAGGCCACCGGTGCCGAGAAAGCGGGTCGAGTTCGACTGGCTATAGGTGCTCTGCAACTGCGGCAGATCGTTCAGCACGTCGCCGATTGAGGTGCGCGCGGTCTGTGTCAGTTCGGCGGCCGACACCGTGGTGATCGGCACGACCGAAACCGCGTTGGGCGAACGGATGCGCGAACCGGTAATGACGATTTCCTCGCCCGGACGCGCTTCCGGCTCGTCCTGATCCGGCGCTGCCATCGACGTGCCAGCGGTGTTGCTGCCGGCCTGCGGCGCACCGGCTTCAGGCGCCGTCTGCGCAAAGGCGGTGGTGGCGAGCAACATCCCGCCCGCGAGCGCACTCGCGGAGAGCAACCAAGTCTTCATGTCAGTCCCCTGTTTTCAGGCTTTGCGCCTTGTCAGAAGACCTTGTTGGCGCAACCGGACCGAAGCGGACAAGCCGGTTTGCGACAGAAACAGTCGTAATCAAGCGGTTTGGTCAAAAGTGTCGCTAAAATGACACAAAAATTACAGCTTTTATGTCCGCATGTTGCGCATTCGTCAGCGCGTGCGTCAGCGCTCGACGCACATCGCGATCCCCATCCCGCCGCCGATGCACAAGGTCGCCAGCCCCTTCTTCGCGTCGCGCTTTTCCATCTCGTAGAGCAGCGTGGTCAGCACACGCGCGCCGCTGGCGCCGATCGGGTGGCCGATCGCGATCGCACCGCCGTTGACGTTGACCTTGTCCGCATCCCAGCCGAGTTCCTTGCCGACCGACAGCGCCTGCGCCGCGAACGCCTCGTTCGCCTCGATCAGGTCGAGGTCGGCAAGCGTCCAGCCGGCCTTCTCCAGCGCCTTCCTCGATGCCGGCACCGGGCCGATGCCCATCACCGACGGGTCGACGCCCGCGCTCGCCCAGCTCCGGATCGTCGCCAGCACCGGCGCGCCGCGCGCCTCGGCCTCGGCGCGGCTCATCAGCACCAGCGCCGCGGCGCCGTCGTTGAGGCCGCTCGCATTGGCGGCGGTGACGGTGCCGTCCTTCTTGAACGCCGGCCGCACGCCGCCGACGCTCTCGATCGTCGCGCCGGCACGGATATATTCGTCGTCCGCCACGACGGTGTCGCCCTTGCGGCCCTTGATCGTCACCGGCGCGATCTCGTCCTTGAAGCGGCCGCTGCCGCGCGCGGCCTCCGCCTTGTTCTGGCTGGCGACCGAGAAGGCGTCCTGGTCGGCGCGCGTCACCTGATATTGCTCGGCGAGATTCTCCGCGGTGATCCCCATATGATAGCCGTTGAACACGTCGGTGAGGCCATCGACCACCATCGTGTCGACGAGGCTGACCGCGCCCATCTTGGTGCCGCCGCGCATCGTCTGCGCATGCGCGCTCATCGACATGCTCTCCTGTCCGCCGGCGACGACGATCGTCGCGTCGCCGGTCTGGATCGCCTGACAGGCGAGCGCGACCGCGCGCAGGCCCGAGCCGCACACCTGATTGACGCCCCAGGCCGGCACCTCCTTGGGGATACCCGCCGCCATCGACGCCTGCCGCGCCGGATTCTGCCCCTGCGCCGCGGTGAGCACCTGACCGAGGATCACCTCCGACACGTCGGCACCGTCGACGCCGGCCTGGGCGAGCGCCGCCTCGATCGCGATGCGGCCCAGTTCGTGCGCGGGCGTGGCGGCGAAGGCGCCGAGGAAGCTGCCGACGGGGGTACGCTTGGCGGCGGTGATGACGATCTCGGTCATGATGATCCTGCTCCTACTTTGGTGCGTGTCTACCCGGCGGCAGCGCCGCGATCCAGTGCGCGAGCGGCTCCCACAGCATCGTCCGCCCACGCCCGCCGACGATCATCCCGACATGGCCGAGGCCGAGGTCGCGCCGGTCGGCGAGCCCCGCGGCGGTGGCCGCCGGGACGATCCGGTCGGTGAGCGAGACGAACTCGACCGCGGGGCAGTCGAGCCGCGCGGGCGAGGCGGGGGCGCCGCGGACGATCCATCCGCCGGTGCCCGGCCGGTCGGTGGCGACGAACGCCTCGAACAGGTCGCGCGCCGCGGCGAGCGGGAGCGGCGCCCCGGCATTGGCCCAATCCTCCAGCCGGACGAAGGCGCGCGCCGCCGCACCTTCGGGGTCGAGCCGCCCGAACGATTCGTATTTGGCGATCGTCCGCGCCGGATCGAGCCGCCAGAAGCCCGCCTGCAACACCTCCATCGGTAGCACGCCGAGCGCCTCGGCGGTCGGCTTCGCCGCCTGCCACAGGTCGAGCATGCCGGGCGCGGACTCGCCATAGCCGGTAAAACGCCACGGCGCGGCGATCGTCGCGAGGCCGGCGACCGGGGTGGCGCCCGCCGCCGCCAGCGCCATCGTCCCGCCGAGGCAATAGCCGACCAGCACCGGCGGCTCGTCGAGCTGCTCGATCAGCGGCAGCAGCAGCGATTCGATATGGCCGGTCATGTCCATGTCGCGATCGGCCGCGCCCGGCTCGCCCCAGTCGACCAGCGCGACGCGGCAGCCCTGCGCCGCCATCCACCTCACCAACGACGTCTCGCCGAAATCGAGGATCGCCGGCGGGTTGATCAGCGACGGCACGAACACGACCATCCGGCCGCGCCCGCCATAATAACGCAGGCACGCGCGCCCGGCGGTGGCGAGCGCCGGCATCGGCGGCGGCGGGGCGGGGCGTGGCGCCTGCTGATAGGCGGCGAGCCCGGCGAGCGCCGCCGCGGTGCGCGCCGGGTCTGCTGCGGTTTCGCTGCGCAGCATGTCGAGGAACAGCGGTAACGGGCGCGGGCCGTGTTGCGGTGCGAAAAATTGCGGCGTACCATCGGCATCAGTCACGGCAAAGGACCGTCGCGCGACAGGGGAGCGATATGAAGAAACAGGCCAGGGCCGACGGAATCGTCATCATCAAGAAATACGCCAATCGGCGCCTCTATAATACCGAGACCTCGTCCTACATCACGCTCGAGCATCTGGCGACGATGACCCGCGAGGGGCGCGACTTCAAGGTCGTCGACGCCAAGACCGACGACGATATCACCCACAACGTGCTGACCCAGATCATCATGGAAGAGGAAAGCCGCGGCCAGACGATGCTGCCGGTCAGCTTCCTGCGCCAGCTCATCTCCATGTACGGCGATTCGATGCAGGCGATGGTGCCGGGCTATCTGGAAGCGTCGATGGACAGTTTCCGCCGCAACCAGGAACAGTTCAAGTCGGCGGTCGAGGGCGCCTTCGCGCACTCCCCCTTCGCCGAGATCGCCAAGCGCAACCTGCAGATGCTCGAGGTCGCCGCGCAGGCGTTCCAAACGCCGGGCGTCGCCCCGGTGACCCCGCCACCGTCGCCCACGGCGAGCAAGGACGACCAGATCGCCGCACTGAAGGCGGAGCTGACGCGGTTGCAGGACAAGGTCGAGAAGCTCGGCTGAGCGCGGACGATGCCGGCGATGTTCTGGGCGGCGGGTGCGTCGGTGCTGCTCGCGCTTGCAGCGGCATTCGCCGACCGCCGCCGCCGGCTGCGGGTCGATCCCGACCGTGTCGGCTTCGTCGACTGGCGCACCGTCCAGATGGCGGCCCTGCTCGCGACGATCCTGCTGGTGAGCATCGGCCTGCACACGCAATAAGGCAGGCGCTCTCCTTGGATTGGCGCCGCTCTGCGGACGGGAAGGCAGGATTGTTCACGCGGAGGCGCGAAGACGCGAAGAGAAGAAGAGATTGGTTCGCGCAGAGGCGCGGAGGCGCAGAGATGGTGCGCCCGGCGCGAAGCGCTATGCATCCACGATGAGGAGGACTGAAGGCCGCTGGCGCGGCCGGACCATCTCTGCGCCTCTGCGCCTCTGCGCGCAAAAACCCTTCTTCTTCTCTTCGCGCCTTCGCGTGAACCAAGCTTCTTCTGCCGACGTCCCAGCCTCAGTAGAATTGCCGCAAGGTCAACGTCCGCACCGTCCCGTCGCAAAGGCCCAGCCGCACCGCCGTACCCGGCGCGCCGATCGCCCATTTCGCCAGCGCGCTCGTCGGATAGTCCGTGGTAACCGGCTGGTCGTTGATCCGGCAGATCGTCTCGCCGGGCTGCCACCCCGCCGCCGCCGCCGGCCCGCCGCGCATGACGTGCAGCACCTTGAGCCGGTCGCGCTCCAGCCCGACCAGCAATCCGCTGGTCGAGCGCAGCGGCGGGGCGTTCGCCTCCGGCCCCGGCTTGAGCACCATCCGCCCGGCGCCGGGGTCGAGCAGCACGCGGTAATTCTGGAGCAGCCCCGACCCGATCCGCCCCGCCACGCCGATCGTCTCGGAAAAGCCGCCCGCCGGCTCGACCCGCGCCTCGACGTTGCGCACCACCTGCTGCCCCAGCGACACCGCGGGCAGGATGGCGAGCGTGCTCACCGTCTCGCCCGCGAGGCCGAAGGAGATCGTCGTCGTGGTCGGCAGCCGCGCGATCCCCGCCGTTCTGGCGGATGCGGCGGACAAGGTCAGCGCCGAGCCGTCGCCGGTGTCGACGATCATCGGCGCCAGCCGTCTGGTCGCGATCGTCGCGCTGCTTTCGTAGACGCGGCGGCCGGGCGAGATGGACAGCGGCGCGATCGCCCCGACGAACGGCAGCCGGCCCGACGGCAGCAGGCGGAAGCGGTGGTTGGCGTAATCGATGTCGAGCGCCTGCCCGCCGGTGACATCGCGCCCGATCAGCATGTCGACCGCCTGCGCGCTGCCGGTGGCGAGCGCGGGCAGGTCGGCGACGGTGACGCCGCCGCCGGTGCGGGTGAGCCCGCCGATCGCCAGCCGCCGCGTCGCCAGCCAGCCGACCGCGACTGCGCCATTGCCGCCGCCGCCGATCGCGGTCGCCTGGCCGTTGGCGGTCACCCGCGCCGGATCGGCGGCGGCGGACTTGGCGGCGAGCACCGAATAGCTCACCCCGGTATCGAGGATCGCGGTCACCGGCCGTTCGTCGAGCGTCAGCGTGAAGCGGATCTGGTTGCCCGGCGTCAGGTCGAACGACACCCAGCGCGCCTCGCTGTCGGCGGCAAGCGTGACGACGCCCTCACGTCCCGCGGGCTGGGGCGAGGCGGCGAGCAGGACGAGGGGCAGGAGCAGGTGCATCCGCCGACCCTAACGGCGTAACGCCGGCGCTGCCACAAGGGGTTGGGGCGCGGCGCACCCGGCCTTCATGCGCCCCGTTGGTGCTGAGCTTGTCGAAGCACCATGGGACTCACCGCCCTTCGACAGGCTCAGGGCTGACGGTCCGGGGGCGTTCGTGCGGTCGATAACGCCGATCCTACAGGCACGCCTCCAGAAACGCCTGATCGAAGCCGAATTGCTTGGCCTTGTCGAGCGTATAGGGCCGCAGCCCCATCGAGCGGTACTCGCCGATGATCTTGCCGTCGGCGCTCTCGTCGAGATATTCGAACTTGAACAATTCCTGCGTCACGATCACCGGCCCTTCCATGCCGATCACCTCGGTGACGTTGGTGACGCGCCGCGAGCCGTCGCGCAGGCGCTTCACCTGGATGATGAGCTCGACCGAATCGGCGATCTGGCGGCTGATCGCCTCCTTGGGCACCTTGATGTCCGACATCATCACCATATTCTCCATGCGGGCGAGCGCTTCGCGCGGGGAATTGGCGTGGAGCGTGCACATCGAGCCGTCGTGACCGGTGTTCATCGCGGCGAGCATGTCGAAACACTCGCTGCCGCGGATCTCGCCCAGGATGATGCGATCGGGGCGCATGCGCAGCGCGTTCTTGACGAGGTCGCGGATGCTGATCTCGCCTTGCCCCTCCAGATTGGCCGGGCGCGTTTCCAGCGGCAGCCAGTGCGGCTGCTGCAGGCGAAGCTCGGCGGCGTCCTCGATCGTCAGCACGCGCTCGCCGGGGTCGATCATCTTCGACAAAGCGTTGAGCATCGTCGTCTTGCCCGAACCGGTGCCGCCCGAGATGACGACGTTGAACCGGCTCGCGCCCGCGATCTTGAGCGCGGTCGCCATCTTCGGGCTCATGCTGCCGAAGCCCGCCATCATGTCGAGCGTGATCGGCTTGGCGGAGAATTTGCGGATCGAGATCGCGGTGCCGCGCAGCGACAGCGGCGGCACGATGACGTTGACGCGGCTGCCGTCCTTGAGGCGCGCGTCGGCGAGCGGTGTGGTCTGGTCGACGCGGCGGCCGACCGAATTGACGATCCGCTGCGCGATCTGGAACAGATGCTCCTCGTCGCGGAACTGGATCTGCGCCAGCTCCAGCTTGCCCTTGCGCTCGACATAGGTCTGGTCGGGGCCGTTGACCATGATGTCGGTGATCGCCGGATCGGCGAGCAATTCCTCGAGCGGCCCCAGGCCGAGCAGCTCGTCGACCAGCACCTTTTCCAGCGCGAACTGTTCGCGGCGGTTGAGCGTCAGCTTGAGCTCGGCGAGCACCTCGCCGATGATCGGGCGGAATTCCTCGGCGAGCTCGTCCTTGCCGAGCGTCGCGGCGGCCTCGGGATCGACGCGTTCGAGCAGGCGCGGCAGCACCTGTTCCTTGATCTTGTGGATCGACGCCTCGAAGCCCTCGCCGCGGCTGCTGCCGGCATCGCCGCTGGCGTTCTGCCGGTCGGTGAGCCGCTGCATCGCGTCGAGCGTGCCCGCGGGCAGGCTGCCGGCGAGCGGGTCGTCGCCGGGCAGGCCGCCGGGCAGCGGCATCGTCTCGATCGGCGGAAACTGGCTGCCGGGTGCGGCTTCGTCGGCGCGCGGCGCCGGGCTGCCCTGCATCGGGCGCGCCACGCCGAACGCCGGCCGTGCCGGCTGTCCGTTACCCATTCCGTTGCGACGCCCGAACGCGCTCATACACCAATCCTCGACCTTCAGTGACGGCGGTAGGCATCAGAGTTTGAGATTTTCCTAACCAAACCAAAACGGTGCGGCCGGGGCCGATCGCCGTGCTTGACAGCGGCGCGCCGAGGCCGTTCGGAAGGCGCGACATGCGCCGCCTCCTGCCCCTGCTTCTCGCCCTGCTCGGCGCCCCGTTCTGGGCGACGCCCGCCGCCGCCGACGACATCGGTGCGACCGCGCGCGGCGTCGTCCGCGTCGTCACCATCGCCGTCGTCGACGGGCAGGTGGTCGGCTTCGGCCACGGCAGCGGCGTCGCGATCGCACCCAACCGCATCGTCACCAACGCGCACGTCATGGAACTGGCGGAACGCTATCCCGACAATGTCGTGATCGGCGTGGTGCCGTCGGAAGGCGACAAGAGCTACCAGGGCCGCGTCGTCGCCTATGACGCCAAGCGCGACCTCGCGCTGATCGAATTCGCCGGCGCCCGGCTGCCCGCGGCCGCGCTCTATACGGGGCCGGTGAGCGAGGGCGATCCGGTGGTCGCGCTCGGCTATCCTGGCAACGTCGATCTCGCGACCGCGCAATCGGCCGCGGACTACATCCGCCCGACCTCGCCGGTCCGTTCGGAAGGCGTCTTCTCCGGTAGGCGCAGCCTGACCGGGATCGAGGTGCTGCTCCACACCGCCAGCATCGCGCGCGGCAATTCGGGCGGGCCGTTGCTCGACCGCTGCGGCCGGGTGATCGGCATCAATTCGGCGATTACCCGCGGCGAGGAGGGCGATGGCTCGTTCGGCTTCGCGATCGCCGACACCGAGCTGTCCGCCTTCCTGCGCGAGGCGAAACAGCCTTATGCCAGCGTCGGCACCGCCTGCACCTCGATCGAGGAACGGCTGCGCGACGACAGCGCGGCGGACGTGCGGGCGCGCAGTGATGCCCTGACCAGCCAGCGCGACGCCGCCACCCGCGCGGCGATGGGCCGCGAGGAGGCGCTCGCCCGCGCCCGCGAGGCCGCGCAGACCCGGCGCGAGAACGTCATGGGGTTCGCCGGCCTGCTGCTGGTGCTGGGCGCGATGGGGATCGGCGCGGCCGGACTGTTCGCAGTGCAGGGGCAGGGGCAGCAGCGGCGGACGATCTGGGCGGCGAGCCTCGGCGGCCTCGTCATGGTCGTCGCGATGCTCGTCTTCGTGCTGCGACCGAAGGGCGAGCCCGCCGTCCCGCCGCCACCCGCGGCGATCAGTCAGGTCGTACCCAATGCGCCGCTCGGCAAGCTCACCTGCGTCTTCCAGCCCGAACGCAGCCGCGTCACCGTCTCGCCGACCAGCGACGTCGCGCTGCACTGGGGCCGCAGCGGGTGCGGCGGCGGCGTGCAATATCTGCCGACCGGCGACCGCTGGGAGCGCGTGGTGGTGCCCGACGGCGAGCAGACGGTGTCGGTCGTCGCCTTCGACCCGCTCACCCGCCGTTATACCGACACCCGCTACATGCTCGGCGCGCAGGCGATGGCGCAGGCGCGCAAGCTGCAGCAGGGGCAGGGCGCGGCATCCCGCTGCACCGTCGACCCCGCCGCGATCGAGCGCCTCGCCCAGCAGCAATCGGCGATCCGCACGACGCTGCCGCCGCTGCCGAACGAGAAGCTGGTCTATAGTTGTCGTACGGGCTGACAAACGTATCGAGCCCGGTCTAGACTGGGTCCGGGCATGTTGGGGGGGGAGGACATGAATCGGTTGAAGTTCGCGGCGTGGCTGATCGCGATGTGCTGCGCGCAGCCCGCGGCGGCGGAATGGTTCGAGGCGACCTCGAAGCATTTCATCGTCTATGCCAATGGGACTGCCGATTCGGTGCAGAAACGCGCCGAGCGGCTCGAACAGTTCGACAGTCTGGTCCGTTACTATAGGTCGATCCCCGCGAACGAGGGCGACGGTTCGAACAAGCTGACCGTCTACGTCGTCGCCAACGACGCGGCGGTCCGCAGGCTGTTTGGCCAGGGCGGCAAGAACGTCGCCGGCTTCTATCAGGGGCGCGCCAGCGGATCGGTCGCTTTCACTCCGGCGCAGGGTGGCGATCGCGATGACGTCAACGCGCTCCAGCCGCAGATCGTGCTGTTCCACGAATATGCCCATCACCTCATGCTCGGCAATCTCACGATCGCGCTGCCCGCCTGGTATGCGGAAGGCTATCCCGAATTCCTGTCCACCGCGCGGTTCGAAAAGGATTTCGTCTGGCTCGGCGCGCCCGCGCAGCATCGCGCCTACGACCTGCTGCTCGGCAACGAGCTCACCGCGGAACAGCTCTTCGCGCTCGACCCATCGAAGAAGATGCGCGACGGGCAGGTCGCCTCGCTCTACGCGCGCGGCTGGCTGCTCACCCATTATTTGCTGATCGACCAGAAGCGGGCCGTGCAACTCGACGCCTATCTGGCGGCGATCAACGACGGCAAGCCGGGGGTCGAGGCGGCACGCGCGGCGTTCGGCGATCTCGACGTGCTCAATCGCGCACTGTCGTCCTACCTACACAAATCGACGATGTCGGCCTACAAGATCCCGCTTACCCGGCTGACCACGCCGGTCGTCACCGTCCGGCCGCTGTCGGCGGGCGAGCGCGAGATGATCACTTTGCGCATGCGCTCGGACCGCGGCGTCGATCGCGAGACCGCGCAACCGATCCTCGCCGCCGCGCTGCCGATCGCCGACCGCTATCCCAAGGATGCGATGGTGCAGGGCTGGTTCGCCGAGATGGCGCTCGACGCCGGCCGCAACGACCTCGCCGATGCCGCCGCTGACCGTGCGCTGGCGATCGATGCCAAATCGTCGCAGGCCCTGGTCTACAAGGCGCAGGTGCATCTGCGCCGCGCGCGCGAGGCGAAGGTGACCGATCCGCAGGTGTGGCGCGAAGCGCGCAGCTGGCTGCTCCGCGCGAACAAGCTCGACACCAACGACGCCTATGCGCTGACGCTCTTCTATTCGAGCTTCGGCATGGCGGGGGCGCCGGCCACCGACAATGCCAAGGCCGCGCTGCGTCGCGCCCACGAGCTGGTACCGCAGGACGAGGGTCTCGCTTATGCCTATGCGACGCAGCTGC
The DNA here is from genome assembly GCF_005503285.1 of Sphingomonas sp. 2SG. Taxonomy (NCBI): domain Bacteria; kingdom Pseudomonadati; phylum Pseudomonadota; class Alphaproteobacteria; order Sphingomonadales; family Sphingomonadaceae; genus Sphingomonas; species Sphingomonas sp. 2SG. The sequence goes on along the minus strand of NZ_SCMZ01000054.1, from coordinate 2,576 downwards.
TGGTCGACGACAAGCGTGACGAGGCCCGCACGGCGCTGCGTCCGCTCGCCTATTCGGCGCACAGCAATCCCGACAATGCCGCCGCCAGGCTCATCGCCGCGCTCGCGACCGGCAAGACCGGCCCGCAGGCGCTCGCCTCGCTCGGCGGGGACGCCGCCAAGGTTACGATCGAGAATTAGGCCGGCCGACATTCATCGGCGCCCGCGATACCACCGGTCCGTCACCCCGGACTTGATCCGGCGTCCCGCTACGGCCTTCACGCTTGCCATCGGGGAGAAGCGGAACTTCGGGTCAAGCCCAAGGTGACGAAAGGGTGAAGGTGTCGCGCCTAGGCGCAGAGGTAACGCGGCCCTGTCATCGCAACGGAGCCGCAGATGCGACTAGCGCAACACGCTCTGCGCCTCTGCGCCTCTGCGCGAACCTGATACGTCTTCGGCGATCCGGAGCTGCCCGGCTCATCCGCCCTCGCGCGCCAGCAGGGCGCGTTTGCGCTCGACGCCATAGGCATAGCCGCCGAGCCCGCCGTCGCTGCGCGTGACGCGGTGGCAGGGGACGACCACCGCCAGCGGATTGCTGCCGCACGCCGTCCCGGCCGCGCGCACCGCGCCCGGCTGGCCGGCGAGCGCGGCCAGCTCGGCATAGCTGCGTGTCTCGCCCGCCGGGATCGTCTTCAGCGCTTGCCACACCGCTTCCTGAAACGCGGTGCCGCGCACGTCGAGCGGCAGCGCGGCGTCGCGGCCGGGCGTCTCGACCAGCGCCACCACCGCCGCGGCAAGGCCGGCCAGCGCCGTGTTGCCCGGCGCGATCTCCGCCCGCGGGAAGCGCGCCGCCAGCGCCGCCGCATCCTCGTCGAACGCCACCCGGCACAGCCCCTTGTCGGTCGCCGCGACGAGCAGCGGCCCCAGCGACGTCGCGACCTGCGTCCAGCGGATCGTCGCGCCTGCACCGCCGCGCGCCCAGGCCGATGGCGCCATGCCGAGCCGCTTGGCGCCATCGGCATAGAAGCGGCTCGCCGCGCCATAGCCCGCGTCGTAGATCGCATCGGTGACGCGGTCCGCCTGCTGCAACGCGTCCGCCGCGCGTCCGGCGCGCAGCGCGCGCGCATAAGCGGCGGGGCTGACCCCGGTCGCGCGGGTGAACAAGCGCTGGAAATGATGCGGGGCATAGCCGACCTGTGCGGCGAGCGCCGCCAGCCCGATCGGTTCCTCCGCCGCCGCGATCAGCGCGATCGCCTCGGCCACCGCCCGGCTGTCGCGGGCGACATCGTCGGGTTTGCAGCGCAGGCAGGCGCGATAGCCCGCCGCGCGCGCCGCCGCGCCGTCGGCGAGGAAGCTGACGTTGTCGCGCCGCGGATGCCGCGCGGGGCAGCTCGGCTTGCAATAGATGCCCGTGGTGCGCACCGCGACGACGAAGGCGCCGTCCTGCATCCGGTCGCGGCGCTCGAAGGCGGCCCAGGCCGCGTCCTGATCGATGGTGCTCATGCCGCTCCAATAGCCGATCGCGCGCCGCGCCCCATCCCGCGGCTTGCTTTCAAAAGCCGCTGCCCGTCACCGGCGGCCGGCTGCGCATCAGCGCGACGTCCTGCGCCCCCGCCGCCAGCGCGGTCACGCGCGCCAGCCCCTTGCTCACCTCGCCGCCGGCATAAGGCGCGAACAGCCGCGCGCGGGCATAGCGATCCGCCGCCTCGCGATACCGCCCGGCCGATTCCGCGCACAAAGCCAGATTGAACGCCGTCGCGCCATTGTCCGGCGCCATCCGGTCGACCTCGGCGAAGACCGCGCAGGCGGCGGCGGGATCGTGCTTGGTTAGCTTCACCGCCTGTTTGAACCGCGCCGCGGCATCGGCGGGCAGGCCGTCGCGCGTCTCGATCACGCGGACGGTATAATCCTCCGCATGCGGGGCGAGATCGTGCTGCACCTCGGCGGCGACCGATTCGACCATGCCGCTCACCACGCCGTCGACATTGGTCGCGACGCCGCGGTCCTCGCACCAGTCGCTGCGGTCGTCGCGCGTCTTGGCGACCGCATAGGGTAGCGCGCCGGTGCGCCGCCGCACCTCCAGATCGGCGCGCAACGCCACGGTGCGGCGGACGCAGGCGACGCTATAGCGCTCCCTGCGCGTGCATTTGCCGTCCTTCTTCTCGACGCAGCGCTCGCGCCCCTCGCGATAGTCGCTGCTCGCGACCTGCACGCCGGTGCGGCCGGTGAGCAGCCCGTCGGGGCGCAAGGCCGGCGGGATCAGCCGGACGTGCGGCAGACCGTCCGCGCCGAGCTTCGCCAGCCGCCGCTCGATCGCATCGGCGAGCTCCGCACCGTCCGGCCCGGTGAACGGCCCGACGCCGATCGTCGGCAACAGGCTCGCCTCGCGTGCCTGCGCTGCGAAGACGCCCTCGACGCGCAGCGTCTCGGCGGTCGCGGGCAGGGCGAGCATCGCTCCGATCGCCACCGCCGCCCACCATTGCATCGTCGTGTCTCCATCTGCCGGGATCGGGCTTACCCGCCCGATCCTGAACGAAAGCCCTAACTCCTCCCCCGCAAGGGGGAGGGGGACCGTCCGGCGCAAGCCGGATGGTGGAG
>NZ_SCMZ01000053.1:0-26930 GCF_005503285.1 Sphingomonas sp. 2SG | reverse complement strand
GCCGAAGGCCGGTGGTGGAGGGGGCGTTTCCGCATAAGGCGAGCTCACCGTATCCTCCCCCTCCGTCACGCCCTCCGGGCGCGCCACCTCCCCCTGGCGGGGGAGGAATTCTACCCCAGCTCCACGCGCGTCGCGTCGCTCGCGATCGCGGCGAACAGGGCCGGTTCGGTGCCGGTCATCCACACTTGGCCGTGGCCCGACAGCCGCTCGAACAGCGCGGCGCGGCGGACGGGGTCGAGATGCGCGGCGATCTCGTCGAGGAGGAGGATCGGGGCGTGGCCGGTGCGCTGCGCGACGAGTTCGGCATGGGCGAGGACGATGCCGAGCAGCAGCGCCTTCTGCTCGCCGGTCGAGGCGAGCGCCGCCGCCTGCGCCTTGCCGAGATGCGTCACGGCGAGATCGGCGCGGTGCGGGCCGGCAAGCGCGCGGCCGGCAGCGGCGTCGCGCGAACGGCCCTGGCGCAGCGCGTCGAGCAGTTGCGCGCCATCGCCGCGCCAGCCCTCCAGCGCCACCGCAGCACGCGCGAACGGGCCGTCGGGCTGGTCTGCGAGCCGCTCGCCGAGCAGCGTGACGGTGGTGCGCCGCGCGGTCTCGATCGCGCCGCCATGGTCGGCCATCTGCGTCTCCAGCGCGGTCAGCCAATCGGGATCGGCCGGCACGTCGGCGGCGAGCAGGCGGTTGCGCGCCCGCATCGCCGCTTCGTAGCGCGCGGCATGATGCGCATGCGCGGGTAGCAGCGCCAGCGTCAGCCGGTCGAGGAAGCGGCGGCGCTCGCCCGCGGGCTCGACGAACAACCGGTCCATCGCCGGGGTCAGCCACAGCACGGTCAGCCATTCGGCGAGCGTGTTGGCGGTGGCGGTGGCGCCTTGGATGCGCAACTGGCGGCGCTCGGGCGTCGCGGCGAGCGTGCCGGTCGCGATCTCGACGTCGCCGCCGGGCGCGGCGAGCGTCGCGGCGATGCCGAAGCCGCCCGCGCCGCCCTGCCGCTGCATGTCGGCGAGCGGCGCACGGCGCAACCCGCGGCCGGGCGCGAGCAGCGACACCGCCTCGAGCACGTTGGTCTTGCCCGCGCCATTCTCGCCGGTGAGCACGACGAAGCCGGGGCCGGGGGCGAGCGCCAGGCCCGCATGGTTGCGGTAATCGGTCAGGACCAGGCGCGACAGCATCGTCCGCCCGCCTATAGCAAAGCGGCGATGCGGCAAATCGCCGTCATCGGCCGCGTATCCCGGCGTATCCGTTTGATCGGCAAGGAACGGATGCGACATGGGCCGGTTGCGACGGCATGACCGACACCCCTTCCGCTGCGCCGCTCGCCGGTCGGCACATCCTGATCGTCGAGGACGAATGGCTGCTCGCCGATCATCTCGACGGGATAGTCACCGAGGCCGGCGGCACGGTGCTGGGTCCGTTCGCCACCGCCGACCAGGCACTGGCCGCACTCGCCGGCGACGCACCACGGCCGGACGCGGCGACGCTCAACGTCGTGCTGCTGGATCATATGTCGTTCGACGTCGCCGACCGGCTCGGCGCGCTGGCGATCCCCTATACCTTCCTGTCCGCCAATCGGCCGTACACCTTGCCCGAGCGGTTCCGGACGACACCGCTGCTCGGCAAGCCGTTCGCCGATTGGCAGGTGGTCGCGGCGCTGGTCGCGCTGCTGGATCAGGCGGAACCCGCCCGGACCCGCACCGTTGGATGAGCGAACAGCAGCAACCGGGATTCTTTGCGATGGATTACAAGAAGATCGGCTTCGGCCTCGGCGCCTTCGCGGCAGGTGCGGCGGCGTGGACCGCGGCGACGGCGGCATTCGGCCCCAAACCCGGCTCGCGCCCGCGCCGGCTGGCGGACGACGCGGGCGTTGGCGCGGTGCCGGGCGACAGCACGACCAGCCCGATCGCGCCGCGGCCGGCGACGATGGCCGCCGCGCCGGTCGGCATGGCCGAGACCGAAAAGCATTTCGAGGAGCAGCCGGGCAATCCGGCGGCCGAACACGTGCCGACCGATCTGATGGGCGACGCGCATCCCGGCAACGACAGCCGTGCGGTCGAGGCATTCCGTCCCGACCCCACCGCGGTGCCGACCGAGGAAGAGCGGGAGGCATTGCGGCCGGCGACCGGTCCGGCGCCGACGTTGGTGGCCGATCGCGGCAGCGGGTTCAGCGAGGCGACCGGCGCCGCCTGAGTTATGCAGTGCTCCTGCGGAAGCAGGGGCACTGGCGTTCCGGACGTCATCAGACGGTGTTCTGCTTGGCCCTGGGCTCCTGCCTTCGCAGGAGCACTGGCTTGCGCGAACGATAGCCGAGGCGGCCCTTCACCTGACTGAGCCCCGGCGTTCACCCACCGGATGTACGCTCGCAGGCGTCCGCTACGCGGTCAGTCGTTGCCGAGCAGCGAGGATTTGCGGGGGATCGTCTCGCCCTGCGGCTGGTCCTTGTCGAGCGTGTCGCTCGGGCGGCGGGCGTCGCCGCCGCGTTGATGCTCGGTGGACAAATTGGGCTCGGACGTCTCGGTGGTCGGCTTGGTGTCGTCGGTCATCGTCGCTTCCTCTCGCGACCTCAACCGCCGGGTCGCGCGCTGCGTTCCGCCGACGACGGCTTGATCCAGGTTGCAACCAAAACGGTGCAGGGGACATTCTTCCTTTCATCTGAAGCAAATGGGAGGATGTCATGCGGATACCCTTGTTGGCGGCGACGATCGCCGCGACCGCGCTTGCGGGATGCTCGACGTCGGGCACGGACGGTCGCTATCGGGGCTACAGCCGGTACGACTACAACCGGGTCGACCCGGCGTACGGCGGCTATTACGCCGATCGTTATTATGCCGACGGTCCGCGCTATCGCGAGCGCCGCCTGTCGTCGCGCGACCGGATCTATCGCGGCGAGAACGGCCAATATTATTGCCGCCGCAACGATGGGACGACCGGGCTGATCGTCGGCGGTCTCGCCGGCGGCGTGCTCGGCAACATCATCGCGCCGGGCAATTCGGGCCTGCTCGGCACGTTGCTGGGCGGCGCGGCGGGTGCGGCGGTGGGACGGTCGGTCGATCGCAACAACGTACGCTGCCGATAACGCAACGCGGCGGAGCGCGGCGATCCGCGTTCCGCTTGCGGCGGCGCGGCGAGGCGCTAAGCGTCAGGAATAGTGCCTGACCCGCCGGAGTTCCGATGCGCCTGATCCTCGCCGCCGCCCTGCTCGCCTCCACCTCGCCCGCCGCCGCGCAGGCGCTGCATCAATATGGCGCGCTGGCGATCTCGCCGACCGGCGACCGGGTCGCGGCAGTCGAAAGCGCGGGCGGTCATGGCGTGGTGACGGTGCGCGGCACCGCCGACGGCCGTGTGCTGCGGACGATCGATCCGTGCAAGACGTGCAGCTATTCGGGGCTGACCTTCGCGCCCAATGGCGATCTCGTCTTCCTCGTCCGCGACACCGCCGCGGTGCGGCTGAGCTATGCCGATGCGACGACGACGCGGACGATCGCGACGATCCCCGGCATCGCCCAGACGCCGCGCGTCTCGCCCGACGGCACGCGGATCGCGCTGCTGGTGACGCTGGGCGCCGCCAAGGAATCGGGCGCGACGCAGGCGGGCGTGCGGATGATCGGCGAGATCGGCGAGAAGAACGACGAGCAACGGCTCGCGGTGTTCGACATCGGCAAGCCGGCGGCGACGGTGACGCCGCTGTCGCCCGCCGGGCGCTACGTCTACGAATATGACTGGACCCCGGACGGGCGCGGCTTCGTCGCGACCACCGCGCTCGGCAATGGCGACAACAATTGGTGGGTGGCGACGCTGGATGCGATCGACGCGCGGACCGGGGCGGTGCGCCCGATCGCCAAGCCGGTGACGCAGCTCAACCAGCCGCGCGTCTCGCCGGACGGGCGGACGGTCGCCTATGTCGGCGGCTTGATGAGCGATTTCGGCTCGATCGGCGGCGACGTCTTCACCGTCCCGCTCGCCGGCGGCACGCCGCGCAACATCACCGCCGGCGCCAAGTCTACGGTCACCACCATCGACTGGACCGCGGGCGGGCTGCGCACCGTGACGCTGGCCGGCGACCGCATCCAGTTCGGCACGCTGACGCCGGGCCAGTCGGTCGCGCCGGGCTTCGCCAAGCCGGCGAGCAGCGCGGCGGGCGACGGCCGCGCGGTCTTCTCCGCCGACGGCCGCATCGCCGCGGCGGTGGTGCAGGATTACGAGCACGCGCCGGCGATCTATGCCGGGCCGGTAGCGGCGCAGGCGAACGGCGTGCGGCAGATCACCCACGACAACGACGCCGCCCCGGCGCTGGCGAGCGCGCGCAGCATCGCCTGGCAGAACGAAGGCTATGACGTGCAGGGCTGGCTGCTCGCGCCGCGCACCGCGCCCGCCGGCAAGGCGCCGATGATCACGATGGTGCACGGCGGCCCGTCGGCGGCGTCGATGCCGGGCTATGTCTCGGCGGGGTCGATGAACGGCGCGCTGCTGAAGGCGGGCTATTACGTCTTCCTGCCCAATCCGCGCGGCAGCTTCGGCCAGGGCGAGGCGTTCACCGCCGCCAACAAGCGCGACTTCGGCGGCGGCGACCTGCGCGACATCCTCGCCGGGATCGATGCGGTCGAGCGCGTCGCGCCGGTCGACGATGCGCGGCTGGGGCTCGGCGGGTGCAGCTATGGCGGGTTCATGGCGATGTGGACCAACACCCAGACCAACCGGTTCAAGGCGATCGTCGCCGGCGCCGGCCTGTCGAACTGGGTGAGCTATTACGGTACCAACGGCATCGACCAATGGCTGCTGCCGTTCTTCGGCAAGACGATGTACGACGACATCAAGGCCTATGAGGACGTGTCGGCGGTCTATCAGGCGAAGAAGGCGAAGACGCCGACCTTCATCTACGTCGGCGAGCGCGACATCGAGGTGCCGCCGACCCAGTCGATCGAATGGTGGCACGCGCTGAAGGATCGCGGCGTACCGGTCAGCCTGGTGATCTATCCCGACGCGGGCCATTGCGTGACCGCGCCGGAGCAGGCGAGCGACGTGCGCGCGCGCGCGATCGCGTGGTTCGATACATATGTGAAGGCGGCGAAATAGGGGCGGCGGCGCTCCAGGCGCGCGCCTAGAACAGCGGCTTGCCCGAATCCTTCCATTTGTCGAGCACGGTCGCGGCGGGCGGCAGCATGTCGGGCGGCGGCGTGGCGGCAGGTTGCGGCGCGCCCGGCGCGACCGGGAGCGGCGCGGCGGCGGCGATCAGCGATGGCGGCGGCACGACCGGCGGCGCGGCGAGGCGCAGGTGCGGACCGGGCATCGGCTCGCCGCCGCGGTAGTTCCGGGCGAAGGCGGCGCTGGTGCCCCAGAAGCCTTTCCAGCGGTGGAACAGATGCGCGCCGACGACGTCGGTCATCACCATCGCCCGGTTCCACGTCGGGGTCACCGCATAGGTATGGTAATGCGTGGCGAGGCCGACCGGCGCATAGACATAGCCGGCGAGCGCCATCGCCGCATGCCGCGCCGCGCGCGCCCAGGCGGCGCGCGCCGGCACCCGCGCCATCGCGCCATCGCAGGCGAAGCTGAACTGGCAACCGGCGCGCTCGGAGCCCTGATAGACGACGCCGCACACCGTCGGCGGGAAGGCGGGGTGGCGGGCGCGGTTGAGGATCACCTGCGCGACGGCGGACTGGCCGGCGTCGGATTCGGACGCCGCCTCGTAATAGATTGCCGCGGTGAGGCATTCGAGCGCGCGCGACCGGTCGAGGCCGGTCGCCGCGCTGGTCGAGAAGGGCGCGGCGCCGCTGCCGCTGCGCAGCGCCGCCGCGAGGACGGCGGCCGACACGGGCAGCGCGGGCAGAGCGGTGGTCCCGGTAACGCCTTCGGCGGGCGCGGCGCTCTCGCCCGCGGCGGGCGTGGTGGCGGCGGCGTAGAGCAGCGCGGCGCCGGGGAAATGATCCTCCGCCTCGTAACCGGCGGGCGCGGGCAGCGGCGGCGCGACGACGCCATGCGCGGCGATCGCGCGCCACGCCGCCTGCGCCGCCAGCAGCACGGCGAGCGCGAGGCATAGCGCGACCAGCGCCAGCCACAGTCGCGTCATCGTCCGGATCGTCCGCATTGGCACCCGCATTACGCGCCAATAGCTTACATCGGGTTTCGCGTCCGCGGGGATTGCGGATGCATCACGCGCATCGGTGGTCACGGGCGGTGACGACGACAAATCCTCCCGTCACCCCGGGCTCGACCCGGGGTCCCGCTTTTTCCTCATCGGTACCCGTAAAGGACGTAGCGGGACCCCGGATCACGTCCGGGGTGACGGCGGAATGGCGCTTGCGGGGGCGCCTCCGTCGAGTCCCCTTATCTCAGCGTCGGGCTGTCGAGGTTGAGTTGCGCTTCGGTCAGCGTCTGCGTGTCGGGGCGGGCGGCTTTCAGCGGCGTGAGGAACTGCTTGGCGTCGCCGACGATCGCGACGCTTGCCGCCTTGGGATCGAGCAGCGCCGCCGCCGCCGACTGGACCGCGGCGGGGGTCACCGCCTCGACCTTGCCGGTATAGGCCTGCAATTCGGTGAGCGGCACGTCGTCGAGGACGTAGCTGCCGAGGATGCCGGCGATACCGCCGGTCGTCTCGACGGTGCGGCCGAAATTGCCGACCAGCACCGCCTTGCGCGTCGCCAGCTCCGCCTCTGGCACCGGCGCCGTACCCATCCGCGCCATCTCGGCGGTGATCAGCGTCACCACCTCGGCCGCGGTCGGGTTCTTGGTCTGGGTGCGCGCGGTGAATTCGCCGGCGAGGCGGCCGCCGCCGACCCCGCTCGACGCGCCGTAAGCGAGGCCGCGCTTGATCCGAACCTCCTGGTTGAGCCGCGACGAGAAGCCGCCGCCGAGCACGGTGTTGGCGACCGCCAACGGATAATAGCGCGGGTCGGCGCGCGGGATCGCCGGCCGCTCGACGACGACGCCCGCCTGGCCCGCACCGGGCATGTCGACGACGATCGTGCGCGGCGCCGGGAAGGCGGCGAGGGCGACCGGCGCAACCGGCGCGCCGGCGGGGGCACGCCACTGGCCGAGCTGCGCCTCGGCGAGCGCCTTGGCCTGTGCCGGGGTGACGTCGCCGACGAGGATCAGCGTCGCCTGATCGGGGCGCCACGTGCGCGCATAAGCGGCGGTGACGTCGCCGCGGGTGATCGCCTTCAGCGACCTCGGCGTGCCGCCGCCCGGCGCGCCGAACGGCGAGGCGCCGAAGGTGGCGCGGTCGGCGACCATTGCGGCGAGCTGCGCCGGGTCCTTGACCGCGACGGTGACCGCATCGACCTGCTGCGCGCGGGCACGGTCGAGTTCGTCGGGCGCGAACACCGGATGCGTCGCGACATCGGCGAGGATCGTCATCGCCGGGGCGAGCTGGTCCGACTTGACCGTCACCGAGACGGTGCCGCCCTCCTGATCCGAGCCGGCGCCGATCGATCCGCCGAGGCTTTCGACCTGCCGCGCGATCTCGGTCGCCGAGCGGGTGGTGGTGCCCTTGGTCATCAGGCTGGCGGCAAGACTGCTGACGCCCGAGCGGTCGACCGGATCGAGCACCTCGCCGCCGGTCGCGACGAGATAGGCGGTGGCGATCGGCAGCTCGTGACGCGCGACGGTGATGACGCGCAGGCCGTTGGCGAGCCGCGTCTCGACCGGCTGCGGCAGGTTCGCCTTGACTGGCGCGGCGGGGGCGGGCGGCTGGATGCGCTCGGCTTCGGGCGCGGGGGTGACGATCGCGATCTGCGCCGGCGGGGTGAGCGGCGCGGTCTGCACCGTCGGGGCGATCGCGATCGTGTCGCCGTTCTGGCCGGCGGGCTTGGCGGTGTCGGGCAGGTAGCGGATCGTCGCCGACTGGGCGTCGCCGAGATATTTGCGCGCGACGCGCTGGACGTCGGCGGCGCTGACCCGGGCGATCTCGGCAAGCTGACGGTCGGCGGCGCGGGGGTCGCCGTCGATGATCACCGACGAGGCGAGGATGCGCGCCTTGCCCTCGGCGGTTTCGCGGCTGCGGATCGCCGAGGTCAGGATCTCGTTCTTCGCCTCGGCGAGTTCGGCGGCGGTGACCGGCGCATCGCGGAAGCGCGCGATCTCGCGCTTGAGCGCACTCTCGCCCTGCTCGACCGTCTTGCCGCCGGCGAGGATCGCATAAGCGATCAGATTGCCGGTGCCCTGTTTGCTGTCGAGGAAGGACGAGGCGTCCTGCGCGAGCTGGTCGCGGTAGACGAGGCTTTCATAGAGCCGGCTGCTCTCGCCGGTCGACAGGATCGTCTGGAGCACGGTCAGCGCCGGGATGTCGGCCTCGCGGTCGGCGGGGACGTGCCAGCTCATCAGCACCGCGGGCAGCGGCGTATTGGGTTCGTAGACGGTGTAGCCGACCGCCTTGGTGCGCGGCGGCTCCTGCACCGCGACGCGCGGAATGGTCGCGGCGGGCTTGGCGATCTTGCTGAAATACTGGTCGATCCACGCATTCAGCTGCGCCGAATCGAAATTGCCCGAGACGACGAGGATCGCATTGTCGGGCCGGTAATAGGTCGCGTGGAAGGCGCGGACGTCGTCGATCGACGCGGCTTCGAGATTCTCGATGCTGCCGATTGTCGAGCGCGCATAGGGATGCGTGGTATAGGCCGCGGCGGACAGATAGGTGGAGAACAGCTTGCCATAGGGGCGGGCGAGCGTCGACTGGCGCAGCTCCTCCTTCACCACGTCGCGTTCGGAGGCGAAGCTCTTCGGCTCGACGACGAGGCTCGCCATCCGGTCGGCCTCGGCGAAAAGAAGCCGTTGCAGGTGGTTGGCGGGGATGACCTCGAAATAATTGGTGTAATCGTCGTTGGTCGAGGCGTTGTTGTAGCCGCCGACGTCCTCGGTCAGCCGGTCCATCTGTTCGGAGACGAGGTTGCGCGTCGCCTTGAACATCAGATGCTCGAACATGTGCGCGAAGCCCGAGCGGCCGCGCGGATCGTCCTTCGAGCCGACGTCGTACCAGACCTGCACCGCGACGTTGGGCGTGCCGGTGTCGCGCAGTGCATAGACGCGCAGGCCGTTGGCCAGCGTCCGCTCGGTGAAGGCGATCGGCTTGACCGACGCGGTGTTGGCGCGCGGTGTCGCGGTCTGGGCGGTGGCGGCGAGGGGCAGGAGCGCGGCCCCGAGCAACAGGGCGGCACGAACGAGGCGCATGGATCGGGGCTCCGGCTGGGCAGATAGGATGGCGGCGAGTTGAGCCGCAGCCGGGAGCGGTGTCAATCGCGCAGGCTTCCATCATGACCGAAGCGAGATGACGCCGAATTCATCTAATGGGTAAGTTGTTGATCTTGTTTTGCTATACCTGCCGTTCCCGGGACTGGCCGCGATCGGGGTGGCGGGGCGATGGGTCTAATTCGGCAGATTCGGGTTTAGCGCCACGAACCGAAGGACGTGGGCCATGGCATCGAGCGCAATTCCCGTTTCGCGATCCGCATCGTCCGACGAGACGGGGCGCGCCAGGACGGCGTTGCAGGCGCTCAACTTCTTCATGGCGGACATGCAGGCGGGAATCGGGCCGTTCCTCGGCGTGTTCCTGCAGCAGCGCGGCTGGACCGCGGGACCGATCGGCACGGTGATGTCGGCGGGCGGGGTCGCCGGCATGGTGATGACCGTGCCGGCCGGCGCGTTCATCGACCATACCGAGAAGAAGCGGTTGGTGGTGATCGTCACCGGCATCTGCACGGTGATGGCGTCGTTCCTGATCCTGCTGTCGCAATCGGGCTGGGTGGTGACGGTGAGCCAGGTGGCGACCGCGATCGCCGGCGCGGCGATCGGGCCGGCGGTGACCGGGATGACGCTGGGGGTGGTGCGCCAGCGCGGCTTCAACGCGCAGAACGGCCGCAACCAGGCGTGGAACCATGCCGGTAACATGATCGGCGCCGGCCTGTCGGGCTTCCTCGGCTGGAAGTTCGGTATGCCAGCGATCTTCTATCTCGCCGCGGCATTCGGCGTGCTGGCGATCGTCAGCGTGCTGATGATCCCCGAACGGGCGATCGACCATCGCGCCGCGCGCGGCCTCGAAGGGGACAAAGAGGATGATGCAGACGGCGGCGGGCAGGCGGAGGGGTTCAAGACGCTGCTGCGCAACAAGCCGATGCTGATCCTCGCCGCGGCGCTCGCCTGTTTCCACCTCGGCAACGGCGCGATGCTGCCGCTCTACAGCCTCGCGGTGGTCGGCGCGGGAAAGGGCAATGCGGCGCTGTTCACGGCGACCACGGTCGTCGTCGCGCAGGCGGTGATGATCGCCGCGGCGCTGATCGCGATGAAGATGTCGGCCGGCAAGGGCTATTGGCTGGTGCTGCTGATCTCGTTCGCGGCGCTGCCGCTGCGCGGGTTCCTCGCGGGGACGTTCATCGAACATTGGGGCGTGTGGCCGGTGCAGGCGCTCGACGGCATCGGTGCCGGCTTGCAGAGCGTCGCGGTGCCCGGCCTCGTCGCCTGCCTGCTCGACGGCACCGGCCGGGTCAACGTCGGCCAGGGCGCGGTGATGACGATCCAGGGCCTCGGCGCGTCGCTGAGCCCGGCGATCGGCGGCTGGATCGCGCAGGCGTTCGGCTATCACGCCGCCTTCCTGATCCTCGGCAGCTTCGCGCTGGTCAGTCTGGCGCTGTGGATCGGCTTCGCCGGCCTGTTGAGGCCGGCATGCGAAGGCAAACGGGCGGAGAACAAGGCATGAAGACGATCACCTGGGTCCATGTCGGCGACCTGCACGCCGATCCCGCCGACGGCTGGCTGGGGATCGACCGGCTGGCGGAAATCGTCGCCGATCTCGCCGCGGTGCGCGAGGGGATCGACTTCGTCTTCGTGCCCGGCGACAACGCCAATCACGCCACCGCGGAGCAATATGACCGCATCCGGGCCGCGCTCGCGCCGCTGGCGCTGCCGGTGTTCACCATCCCCGGCGATCACGATTTCGAGGACGGCACGCTCGCCGCCTTCCGGGCCGGCACGCCCGAGGCGATGCGCCCGTTCGAACGGGTGATCGGCGGCCATCGCTGCCTGTTCCTCGATATCGTCAGCGCCGGCAGCGGCGGGCCGGACTTCCGCATCGGCGCCGGCCAGCGCCGCCGGATCGACGCCGCGCTCGCCGCCAGCGACGACGAGGGGCTGACGCCGTTGGTCTTCATGCACGCCTACCCCGGCGATCTCGCCGACGGGGGCGAGGCGCTGGCCACGGCCTTCGCCGACGCCGGCGTCGCCTTCGTCGATACCGGCCATACGCATTACAACGAACTGCTCAACGACGGCCGCGTCGTCTATGGCGCGACCCGCTCGACCGCGCAGATCGAGGAGGACGGCGGCGCCGCGGGCTATGCGATCGTCAGCGTCCATGACGGCGTGCCGAGCTGGACCTTCCGGCCGATCGGCGATGCCGCGCCCGGCTGGCCGCACGTCCAGATCCTGTCGCCGGCCGACGTCCGGCTGCTGACCCGACCGCACGATCCGCGTCATGTGCCGGCGCCGGGCCGGATCGCGGTGACCGCGCGCGTGCTGGGACCGGAGGCCGCGCCACCGGTGGTGGAGGCGGATGGCATCGCGACGCCGATGCAGCCGGTGCCCGGCCAGCCCGCGACCTGGACGGCGGTGGTGACGATCGGGCAGCCCGGCCTCCACCCGCTGCGGGTGCGCAGCGGCGCGGCGAGCGACACGATCGACATCCTGGTGCGCGACCGCGAGGACCGCCCCAAGCGCGGCCGCCCGGTGGTGCCCGGCCGTGCGGTCCATACGATCGGCGCCTGGCCGTCGCGGCACATCCTCGGCGCGCAGCTCGGCCCCAACCGCAACGGCGGCGGCTGGTGAGCGCGCGACCGGCGCCGTACTAGGTCAAAAGCACCATGGCCTAGTGCAGCAATACCGGGGGCTTGGCCCGGATTTCGGAGACATTTAGGTCGACTTGGCGGCGGCGATCCCGGACAAGCAGCCACCGACACAAGGGTGCGGTGACAGGGGATATCTTGATGGCCGATCGTCTCTTCTTCCGCGCGCCGGTCTGCGTCGCGACCGGACTTGCCGCGTTGCTGGGCGGCTGCGTCGACCCCTCGGCGCGGATCGCCACCGCGATGGAGGGGTATGGGTTCCAGCCCGCCCAGTCGCAATGCGTCGGCGACCGGCTGGAGGCGAACCTGTCGATCGGCCAGTTGCAGCAGCTCGGCCGTGCGGCGCGCGCGGCGCGGCAGGGTGACGCCAGCCCCGGGCGGCTGACCATCGGCGACTTCGTGCGCGTCGCGGGGCAGGTGAAGGACCCCAAGGTGCCGATCGAGGTCGGCAAGGCGGCCGCGGGCTGCGGCGTCCTCGCCGATGCGGCCGCGGCGGTGCCGCTCTGAACCCGGCGATAAGCCCCATCCCGGAGCTTTCGCGATATTGCTGAAATGCTTACCTTGAGATAGCGCTGGTCAGGCTTGGATCGTTTCTCTTTCTCTCCCGATCCGGTCGTACCGGTGGTCGCTGCCCCGGCGGTGCGACGGTCGATCGATGCGTTCGGCGCGCGGCTGGACGCGGCGGACCCGGTCGTCATCGGGTTCCGCGACGCGACGCTGCCGATGGCGGTCAGCGACCCGACGCTGCCCGACGATCCGATCATCTACGTCAATGCCGCGTTCGAGCGGCTGACGGGCTATGCCGCCGACGAGATCGTCGGGCGCAACTGTCGGTTCCTGCAGGGCCCGGCGACCGACCCCGACGACGTCGCCCGGCTGCGCGAAGCGATCGCGGCGCGGCGGCGGATCGAGATCGACCTGCTCAACCATCGCCGCGACGGCACCGCCTTCTGGAACCGGCTGACCGTCGCGCCGGTGTTCGGCGACGATGGCGCGCTGACCTATTTCGTCGCCTCGCAGACCGACGTGACGCTGGAACGGCACCGGCTGGTCGAGCTGATCGCGGACCGCGACGCGCTCCAGGTCGAGGTCGCGGTGCAGGAGGCGGCGCTGGCGGAGCGCGAGTTGCAGTTGCAGCTCGCGCTGCGCGCGGGCGGGCTGGGCTATTGGAGCTTCGACGTCGCGTCGCGGGTGCTGGAGGCCTCGCCCGGCTGCAAGGCGATCTTCGGCCGCATGCCGGACGAACCGTTCACTTATGCCGATTTCGCCGCCGCGGTGCATCCCGAGGACATGGCGACGGTCGCCGCGGCGATCGACGATACGATCGCCGGCGTCGCGGACTGCGCGCACGATTACCGCATCGTCACGCCCGCCGGCGAGCTGCGCTGGGTGCAGACACGCGGCGAGGTGACGCGTCGCGACGGTACGGCGCCGACGACGATGATCGGCTTCTCGACCGACATCAGCGCGCGCAAATTCGCCGAGGAGCATCGCGCGGTGCTGGCGCAGGAGCTGACGCACCGGGTGAAGAACACGCTGGCGACGGTGAGCGCGGTGGTCAGCCAGACGCTGCGCAACGCCGGCTCGATCGCCGAGGCGCAGGAGGCGATCGGCGGGCGGATCGCCAGCCTCGGCGCGGCGCACGACCTGCTGATCCGCGACGAGGTGGAGGGCGCGGCGCTCGGCGAGGTTGCCGAAGGCGTGCTGATGCCCTTCATGGACCGTGCCGGCCGCGTCTTCTCGATCGAGGGGCCGGAGGTACGGCTGTCGCCGGCGATCACGCTGGCGATGTCGATGGCGCTGCACGAACTGGCGACCAATGCGGCCAAATATGGCGCGCTGTCGGTGGCGGGCGGGCATGTCGCGGTGCGCTGGCAGCACGTCGACGCCGGCGACCCGCATCGCATCCGTTTCTCCTGGGTGGAGAGCGGCGGCCCGGCGGTGGCGCCGCCGACGCGCACCGGCTTCGGCACGCGGATGATCTCGCGGGTGCTCGCGCAGCACGTGCGCGGGCAGGCCTCGATCGACTATCCGCCCGAAGGCGTGCGCTTCGTCATCGACGCGGTGATCTGAGGTCGGGCACCGGCCGCCGACGCCGCATCAGCCGTTGCGGAGCGGGGCGAGGCGCTGGAAGGCGGCGCTGAGCGCGTCGATCGAATAGGGTTTGTGGAGCAGCTCGAATTCGCCGGCGCCGTGCTTGGACAGGATCTCGCTATAGCCGCTGGTCAGGATGATCGGCAGCGCCGGCAGGCGGGTGCGGATCAGCTGCGCCAGCTCGATGCCGTTCATCCCCGGCATCATCACGTCGGAGAAGACGACGTCGAACCCGTCGCCATCCCCCTCCAGCCGGCCGAGCGCCTCCTTGGCGTTGCGCGCGAGCACGATGTCGTGGCCGAGGTCGCTGAGCGCGGCGGTAGCGAAGGTGCCGACCTCGGGATTGTCCTCGACCACCAGGATGCGCAGCGACGCGGCGGTCGCGGCAACGGGCGGCGCAGGCGGCGGCGCGGCGGCGGGCGCGGCGCGTTCGCGCGGCAGGAACAAGGTAAAGGTCGCGCCCTCGCCGACGCGGCTGGTCGCCAGGACGTCGCCGCCCGATTGCTTGGCGAAGCCGAACACCTGCGACAGGCCGAGACCGGTGCCGTGGCCGACCCCCTTGGAGGTGAAGAACGGTTCGAAGATCCGATCGATATGGTCGGGCGGGATGCCGGTGCCGGTGTCGGTGATCGACACTTTGAGGAAGTCGCCCCGGCGGGCACTATGGCCGCGTACCGGCGGGATGCAGTCGCAGGTGTCGACCGCGATCGTCAGCCGGCCCTCCTCGCCCATCGCGTCGCGCGCATTGACCGCCATGTTGACGATCGCGGTCTCGAACTGGCTGACGTCGGCATGCGCAAAACAGGCGGCGTCGGGCAGATCGAGGTCGACGGTGATCAGCGCGCCGGCCAGCATCTCCATCATGTCGGTCAGCCCGCGGATCGTATCGCCGACATCGAACACCTGCGGGGTCAGCGACGAGCGCCGGGCGAAGGCGAGCAGCTGGCCGGTCAGCGTGCTCGCCCGGTCGGCGGTCTGCGCGATCGCCTCGATATAGCGGTCGCGCCGTTCCGCGCTCAGTCCCGGCCGGCGCAGCAGCTCGGTCGAGCCGCGGATCACGGTCAGCAAATTGTTGAAATCGTGCGCGATGCCGCCGGTGAGCTGGCCGAGCGTCTCCATCTTCTGCGCCTGGCGCAGTGCGTCGTGGGCGCGGGTCAGTGCCTCGCTGCGTTCGGCGACGCGGCGTTCGAGCGTGTCGTTGACCTCCTGCACCGCGCGGAACAGCCGCGCATTGTCGATCGCGATCGCCGCCTGCGCGGCGATGCCGACGAGCAGCCGCTCGTGACGGGCGTGGAAGCGGCCGGGTTCGGGATGGCCGAACAGCAGTCCGCCGAGCACCTCGCCCGAGCGCGACGCGACCGGCGCGGCCAGATAGCTGCGCACCGGCAGATGGCCTTCGGGCAGGCCGCGGTGCGGGGCGTTGTGGCCGTAGCGCGGGTCCGACTGGATGTCGTCGGAGCGCAGCACCCCTTCGTTGCGGAAGGTCGGCGTGAACACCGCGGTCGCGCGCGGCTTGCCGAACCCCTCGAATGCGGCGCGGCTGGCGCCGGACAAGGTGAACAGATGCAGCCGTTCGCCGTCATCGTCCCGCTGGTTGTGGAAATAGGCGCCGAACTGGGCGCCGGTCAGCGTCACGCCGGCATCGGTGACCATCTGCACGAGCGGTTCGAGATCGAGCTCGGCGGCGAGCGCGGTGCCGATGCGGTTCAGCGTCTCAAGACTGTGCGTCTCGGCGATCAGCTCCTGCTCCAGCGCCACCGCCTGCGTCACCTCGATGACGACGGCGAGGACGCCGCCCGCGGTGCCGGCCGGATCGAACACCGGTGCGTAGGTCAGGTCGAAGAACACCTCGGCCGGGAAACCGTCGCGGTGGACGGTGATCCGCTGGCGCGAGAAGCTCAGCGGCTCGCCCGCGAGGCCGGCGCGCAGCACGCGGCGGTTGAAGTCCGCCGCCTCGGGCCAGGCCTGTGTGATCGGCTGGCCGAGGATGGCGGGATGGTAGCGGCCGGCGATGACGGCGTATCGATCGTTGTAGATCAGCCGGCCCTCGTCGCCCCATAGCAGCGCCATCGGCAGCGGCGATTGCAGGACGATCTCGGTGACCGTCTTGAGGTGCGGCGGCCAGCGATCGCGTGGCCCCAGCGGCGTCGCCGCCCAGTCGTGGGCGGCGACCAGCGCCGCCATCTCACCGCCACGACTGGAAAAATCCGTCAATTCTCGGGCCTTGTCATGGTCGCATCACCGACCAGAACCGGCGAACGGCCGAACTGATCCCGATCAATGTGCGCCCATGCCGCAGGTCGTCGCAAACCGGGACGGTACGGGTCGTGTTCAGCCGGCACCGGGTTTGCGCTGTTCGGCCTCGTAATCGGCGTCGGTGCCGATCTTGCCGCTCGTCTCCGCCTCGGCGACGCCATCGGTGGCGGTCGCCGTGACCGGGCCGTCGGTGCCGGCGACCGCATGATCCCGGCGGTCGGCGGTCGGCACTGCGTCGCCGCCACCGTCGGTGGCGTCGGCGCCCTCGCGCGAGCCGGTCGCGGCGTTGGCGACGCTGGCGTCGTCGTCGCCGGCCTGGCCGCTGCCGTGATAGGCGATCTCCGTCTGCCCGCCGTGGCCCATGAAGCCGCCGCCCTCGGGCGTCTTGCCGGTGTGCGGATTGGGATAGGCGCCGCCGCTGCTCTCGCCGCCGGCGCTGCGGCCGTGGATCTCGCGCTCGCCGCCGCCGGGGACGCCCGAGATGCCGTCGGGCGCGCCTTTGCTGGCCGGGTTGCCGCTGACCGGATTGGGGACCTTGTCGTCGCTCATCATGTCATCCTTGGTCGTGGCCGCGGTTGCAGCCTCGATACCCAAGCGATGCGGGTCCGCGATCGTTCCTCGCTTGAGGTGCGATTGAGCGGCGTTGGCGTCACGCCGCGGGCAGGCGGCGGTTCAGGCGGGTGCGGATCGGCACGTCCCAGCGCGCATGCGCGAGGGCGGCGAACAACATGGTGAAGACGAACAATGCGGCCGCGACCGTCGCAGTCAGCCAGCCCGGTCCCTGCCGCCCGGCGATCCAGTTCATGTAGAGATACACGAACGGATAATGGGTGATGTAGATCGGGTAAGACAAGCGCCCCGCCAACTTGCAGAGCGCGACGACGCGCGGGCCGCCGCGCGAATGGCGGCCGGCGACGATGATCGCGGGGAACAGGATCAGCACGCAGGCGGCTTCGTAGAGGCCGTTGAGCTTGAGCGCGCCGACGGCGGGGAAGACCGGCGCGGCGAAGGCGAGCGCGAGCACGATGCTGAGCGTGACGAAGCCGAGCCGCAGTCGCGGCAACTGATCGCCGAGCCGGTAGAGCAGCAGCCCGGTGACGAAGGGATAGGCGAGCCGGACCGGGGCACCCCAGAAATTGGCGAGGCCCCAGCCGGTGTCGTAGGAGCCGAGCGTCAGCGCGGTCGCGGCGGAGACGATGGCGGCGAGCAGGGCGACGCCGGCAAGCGCGCGCAGGCCGAGCCGGCGCAGCAGCAGCGCGTAAGCGAGATTGGCGATATATTCCTGGAAGAGCGTCCAGGCCGGCGCGTTGAGCGGGTGGCTGTCGCCGAGCCGGTTGGCGAGCGGCAGCGACGGCAGCGCGAGCAGGCCGGCGGCGAAGGCGAGCGCGATCAGTCCGGCGGACGCATCCTGCTTGTCGCCCGCGAAGGGATCGAAGAGGTAGCTGACCAGCCCCAGCACCGTACCCAGTATGACGAGCGGATGCAGCCGGACGAGGCGCCGCGCCAGAAAGCCGCGCGTCGTCATCCGCGGCCAGCGATCGTCATAGGCGTAACCGATGACGAAGCCGGACAGCGCGAAGAAGAAGTCTACCGCCAGATAGGCGTGGGGCAGCGCCAGCTTCGATGCGTCGAACAGTACCGCGATTCCCTGGATGTGGAAGGCGACCACCAGCAGCGCGGCGGTGCCGCGCAAGCCGTCGAGCACCTCGAAATGCGTCTTGCCGACGCTGGTGCGGTCGGGTGCCGGGTTCGCGGTCATGCGCGCAGCACGCGGGCGGGGTTGCCGGCGACGGTGGCGCCGGCGGGCACGTCGCGGGTAACGACGCTGCCCGCGCCGACGATCGCATCGTCGCCGATCGTCACACCGGGCAGGATCAGCGCGCCGCCGCCGATCCAGACGTTGGCGCCGATGCGGATCGGCCGGCCGAATTCGAGCATCGCCGCGCGCGCTGCGGGGTCGCGCGGATGATCGGCGGTGAGGATCTGGACGCCCGGTCCAATCTGCGTCCCCGCACCGATCTCCACCGCGACCACGTCGAGAATGACGCAGCCGAAGTTGAGGAACACGCCGTCGCCGAGCCGGATATTGTCGCCATAATCGCAATGGAAGGGCGAGCGCACGGTGACGCCGCGGCCGACCGCACCGAGCCCTTCGACGAGCAAAGCGTGGCGCCTGGCCGGGCTCGCCGCGGCGGCGGCATTGTAGCGCGCCATCCATCGCGCGGCGCGCGCGGCGTCGGCGGCGATCTCGGGATCGTCGGCGGTGTAGAGATCGCCCGCCAGCATCTTCTCTTTCTCGGTCATCGCCTCAGCTCAGATCGTGGAGGTCTTTGCCGAGCGGCGCGGTGATGCGCAGATCGGAGAAGCGCACGCCGAGCCCGCTGCGCTCCGGCGTGCAGGCCATCGGTCCGACCCGGTAGGAGGAGGCGACGGGAAAGGGGGCGAGGCGGACCAGCTGCCAGGTCTTGCCGTCGGCGGAGACCTGCAACCGCAGCACTCCCTTGGCCACCGTCGCCCGCATCCAGAAGTCGGACGCGTCGCCGGTGTAGCGGCCGGTCGCCCAGTCCGAGCGGCCGTCGGTCAGCACGCTGCTCAGCATCGCCGCGCCGTCCGACAATTCGATCCCCGCCTTGACCCAGCGGCGTTCGTCGACGCGGACCATGATGCCGGCCTGATCGTAGAGCTGCTGGTAATCGCCGCGGATGCGCAGTTGCGCGGTGAAGGCGGCGGGGGTGGGGAAACCGAGGAAATGACCACTGTCACGGGTGAAGCCGTAATGCGTCTCGCGCCAGAAATCGGTGGCGCGATCGGTGACGATGCTCAGGTCGTCGGCGGCGTCGGCGTGCCATTGCTTGGGCGGATTGAGCCAGCGCCCGTCGTGGCGGCCGAGCACCGGCGCATCCGCCGCCTGACCGAGTGCCGCACCGGCGGTTGCGGGCAGCGCCAGTGCCGCGGCACCGCCGAGCACGGTACGACGGGATAAGGGCGGTTGGGACATGATCGGCGGCCTTTCTTGCGATACGGCGGCGTCGGCCGCGAAGAATGCGCGTACATGTACAAATGTACACATGAATGGCAAAGGAAGAATGCGTGATATCCGGCGAACCCAAGCGGAACGATCCCGATCGCCGGCAGCGGATCGTCGATGCGACGCTGGAGGTGATCGCGCAGCATGGCGTCGCGGCGACGACGCACCGGCGGATCGCCGCGGCGGCGGCGGTGCCGCTGGGATCGGTGACCTATTATTTCGCGTCGCTGGAGGCGCTGCTGACCACCGCCTTCCTGCAACTGGCGGCGGAATCGTCGGCGGCATTCGCGGCCCGGCTGGCGGAGGCGCAGGACCGCGACGGCGCGCGTGCGGCGATCGTCGACATCATCGCCGAATCGATCTGGGCGGAACCGCGCACGTTGCTGCTCAGCTACGAACTCTATGCCTTCGCCGCGCGCCACCCGCCGGTGACCGCGGTGATGCAGCGATGGATGGACGACAGCCGCGCGGCGCTGGAACGCTTCTTCGATCCGCTCACCGCACGCGCGCTGGATGCGCTGGTCGAGGGGATCGGCATCCACAATTCGATCGACCGCCAGCCGCTGCAACGCGACGCGATCCGCGAGATTGTCGATCGTGTGGCCGGCGCCTGATCCGCCTTTTCCACGATCGAGCGCGGGCCTGGCGATCGGCGCGCGACGCGAGGCGCGGGAGGCGTTAGGCGGCGGCGATGACCGACCAGACCGACCATGCCGGGATCAGCCCGGGGCTCACCGCGATCTTCTCGCTCGCCTGCGGGCTGATGGTCGCCAACCTCTATTACGCGCAGGCGCTCATCGGCGAGATCGCGCCGGCGCTGGGGCTGCACGGTGGCGTCGCCGGGCTCGTCGTCACGCTGACCCAGCTCGGCTATGGTGCCGGGCTGTTCTTCGTCGTCTCGCTCGCCGACCGGGTCGAGAACAAGCGGCTGATCCTGCTGCTCACCGTCGGCGCCTGCCTCGGGCTGGTCGGGATCTGGACCGCGACGGGGGCGACGGGCTTTCTGATCTTCTCGTTCCTCACCGGCTTCTGCTCGGTTGGCGCGCAGATCATGGTGCCGCTCGCCGCGCATCTCGCCCCCGAACGGCGCCGCGGCCAGGTGGTCGGCAACATCATGGGCGGGCTGATCACCGGCATCATGCTCGCCCGGCCACTGGCCAACGGGCTCGCCGCGGTGGCGGGGTGGCGTGCGATCTTCGGACTGTCGGCGATCGGCATGGCGCTGCTCGCTTTGCTCATCGCGCGCACCGTGCCGCAGCGGCGGCCCAAGCCCGATCTGGGCTATGGCGCGCTCCTGCGGTCGGGCCTGTCGCTGCTCGTCCGCACGCCCGCGATCCGCCGCCGTACCGCCTATCAGGCGACGATGTTCGCCGCGTTCAACCTGTTCTGGACGACGGTGCCGCTGCTGCTCGCGCAGCGTTTCGGGCTCGGCCAGATGGGGATCGCGCTGTTCGCGCTCGCCGGGGCGGGCGGCGCGCTGGCGGCGCCGATCGCGGGGCGGCTCGGCGACCGCGGCCATGTCCGCGCCGGCACCGCGGGCGCGCTGGCGGCGGCGATCCTCGCCTTCCTGCTCGCCGGCTGGGCCGGGGCGGCGCATGCGCTGATCCTGCTCGCGGTCGCGGCGGTGGTGCTCGACGCGGCGACGCAGATGAACCAGGTGCTCGGCCAGCGCGTGCTCTTCTCGATCGCGCCCGAGGCGCGCGGACGGATCAATTCGGTCTATATGACGATGGTCTTTCTTGCCGGTGCGCTCGGCTCGACGCTGGCGACGATCAGCTACGACCGCGGCGGCTGGACCGCGACCGCCGCCGTCGGCGCGGTGCTGACGACGGCGGTGTTCCTGCTGTTCCTGACCGAGCGCCGCGCCGCCTAGCGTTTGGCGGCGATGTAGCGCGTCACCTGTTCGTCGAGCAGGTCGAGCGGCAGCGCGCCCTGGTCGAGCACCGCCTCGTGGAAGTCGCGGATGTCGAACTTCGCCCCCAGCGCGCGCTGTGCCCGCGCCCGTGCCTCGCTGATCCGCAGCTGGCCGACCATGTAGCTGGTCGCCTGGCCGGGCCAGTTGAAATAGCGATCGACCTCGCGCGCGATGTCGGTGTCGGAGACCGAGCTGTTGGCGCGGAAATAGGCGATCGCCTTGTCGCGGTCCCAGCGCTGCGCGTGGATGCCGGTGTCGAGCACCAGCCGGATCGCCCGCCACATCTGCAGCGACAGCATGCCGAACCGGGCATAGGGATCCTTATAGAGCCCCATCTCGTCGGCGAGCCGCTCGGCATAGAGGCCCCAACCTTCCGCATAGGCACCGTAGCCGCCGTATTTGCGGAACTTGGGGATGCCGGTCAGCTCCTGCTGGCGCGCGATCTGGAAATGGTGGCCGGGCGCGCCCTCATGCGCGGCGATGCCGGCGACCTGCACCTTCTGCGTCTGCGTCATGTCGATCAGATTGACGTAATAGATGCCCGGTCGCGATCCGTCCGCCGATGGCGGATCGTAAAAGGCGGTCGATGCGGTCCGCTCGCGCCATGGCTCGACCGCGCGGACCTCCAGTGGCGCCTTGGGCAGGACGCGGAAATAGCGGGGTGCCGCCGCCATCGCCCCGGCGATCACCGCGCGCGCATCGCCGAGATACGCCTGCCGCCCCGCCGCGGTGTTGGGATATTTGAACTGCGGATCGGTGCGGATCTTGTCGAAGAACTGGTCGAGCGTGCCGGTGAAGCCGACCTCGCGCTTGATCCCCTCCATCTCCTGCCGGATCGTCGCGACCTGGCGCAGCCCGAGCGCGTGGATCTGCTCGGCGGTGAGATCGGTGGTGGTCGCGGTCTTGAGGCGGTCGGCATAATAGGCCGCGCCGTCGGGCAGGCTCCACGCGCCGAAATTGCCCTTGGACAGCGGCTCGACCGCGTCGAGTGCGGCGAACAGCACGTCGTAGCCGCGGCGGAACGGACCGGTCAGCGCCGCGGACGCCTCGGCGATGAGCTGCGTCCGGGTCGCCGGTGGCACGTCGAGCGCGGTCACCTTCTTGCGGAGATCGGCGAGCAGCGTCGAATCGGGGCCGGCGTCGAAGGGCGCACCGGTGACGACGGCGCGCGCGTCGGACCGGGCGGGGGCGAAATTGACCTTGTTGGGGACGATGCCCGCCGCCGCCTGTTCGCGCATCGTCGCGGCGACCTCTCGCATCACCCGCTCGGTGTCGCGCAGGCGGGCGATATAGGCGCGGGCGTCGGCGAGCGTGTCGATCCGGTGGTTGTTGATCAGCAGCACCGGAATGTCGCCGGCCGGGCTGCCGGTGGTCGAGACCGGGAAGCGCAGCTTGCGGAAGCGGAGCGATTCGCGCCCGCGCGTCACCTCATATTCGAACAAGCGATAGCTGACCCGCGCGCTCTCGCCGAGCTGGTCGGGGCGGAAACGCGCGTGCATGTCCTGCAACTGGCGTTCGGCCAGCGCCTGATCGGCGCGCGCGCCGGCATCGGTGTAATCGTCGAGCCGATCCTCGTGCGTCTTGAGGCCGAGCTGGGTCAGCGCCTCCGGATTGCGATCGAGCTGTTCGTCGAAGGCGCGGTCGAGGAATTGCAGCAGCGCCGCGTCCTGCGTGGCGGTCGCTGCGGAACGGGGCGGGCCGGCTTTGGGCGGGGCGGCCTGGGGCGGGGCGGCGTCGGCCTGGACGAGCGGTGCCGCCGACACCAGCAGCAGGGCAAGAGCGTGACGCATGGAGAATCCCCTGTCGAAACCATCGGCACCGGTTGGTCCGGTGCGCGTATCGCGCCGACCTTACGTCATGCGGGCGCAGCGACAAGTCTCGCGCGTCGGCCGGACGCGAGGCGTCCGGCCGCAGGGCGTCAATCGGCGGTGACGTCCGCCGCGTTGAATTCGGCGAAGGCCTCCTTCACCTCGTCGGCGAGCGTCGCGTCGTTGATGTCGACCGACACGACGACCGCGCCGGCGTGGGCGCCGTCGTCGCGCGCCTCCGGCGTGGGGGCGCCGGCCTCGGTGTCGGAGCCGGCGTCCTCGGTGCCGACGGTATTGTCGGGGCCGTCGGCGGCGATGAACACGTCGGTGCGCGGAATCTCGAACTGCTGCACCAGCCGTTCCACCGTCATCTCCGCTTCGCGCCGCGTCTCGAACTTCGCGGTCAGGGTCGTGCTCATGAACCTCTCCCGGCGGTCACCGCGACCGCCAAGCGCCACCAACGCGCGAACGCCGGTGTCGACGCAGGAATTCGCACGCGCTTTGCGGTCCCGCGCTTGGGTCGGTAAGAGGCGGCATGAACCCCAGCGACGTCACACCCGCGGATGCGCTCGTCATCGTCGATCCACAGATCGACTTCTGTCCCGGCGGGCGGCTCGCGGTGGCGGACGGGGACGCGGTGATGGCGCCGATCGCCGACCTCGCCGCGCGCTTCGCGCATGTCGTGGTGACGCAGGACTGGCATCCCGCCGGGCACAGTTCGTTCGCGAGCAGCCATGCCGGCCGGCAGCCGTTCGAGACGGTGCGGATGCCGTATGGCGAGCAGGTGCTGTGGCCGGATCATTGCGTCCAGGGCACGCCGGGCGCCGATTTCCATCCGGCGGTGGCCGCTGCGGTGGCGCGGGCGGGGCTGATCCTGCGCAAGGGGCAGCATCGGCACGTCGATTCCTATTCGGCCTTTTTCGAAAACGACAAGACGACGCGGACCGGGCTGGCGGGCTATCTCAACGACATCGGAGTGCGGCGGTGCGTGTTCGTCGGGCTCGCCTACGACTTCTGCGTAGCGTGGTCGGCGCTGGATGCGCGGCGCGAGGGCTTCGCGGCGGCGATCTGGACGCCGTACACGCGGGCGATCGCGATGCCGCTGGCGCAGGGCACGACGGTGGATGCGATCGAGGCGCAGCTCGCCGCCGCCGGGGTCGCGTTCTAGCGGACGAAGATGTCGCTGATCGCGCGGTCGAAATGCGCGTCCATCAGCGTCGCGGCGGCCGCGGCGTCGCGATCGGCGATGGCGGCGGCGAGGTTGCGGTGGACGGCGAAGACCGTGTCGCGCTGCTCGGGCGTCTCGCGCGTCTGCCAGGCGGTGGGGACGGCGACGCGCATCAATTGCTCGAACGAGCGGACGATCTGGTGGAACAGCGCATTGCCGCCGGCGCGGGCGATCGCCTGATGGAAGGCGATGTCGTGGCGGATCAGCCGGTCGACGTCGTCGGCGCTGGTCGCCATCTGCGCGGCATGGTCGACGATCAGCCGGGCGTCGGCGTCGCTGCGATGTTCGGCGGCGAGCGCGGCGGTGCGCAATTCGAGCGTGCGACGGACGTCCCAGACGTCGCTGGTGGTGATCTGCGCGGTGGCGACGGCATGGTCGATCGAGGCGGCCATGACCGAGCCGTCGATCGCGCCGACGCGCGCCTTGCGGCCGTTGCCGACGTCGATGACGCGCAGCGCGGCGAGCGCGCCGAACGCCTCGCGCATCACCGCGCGGCTGACGCCGAGGTCGCTGGCGAACTGGCCCTCGCCCGGCAAGGTGTCGCCGACCTTGAGGTCGGCGGTGCGGATATGGTCGCGGACGCGGCGGACCGCCTGATCGACCAGCGAACCGGAAAAATCGGGGGTCATGCGGCGAGCGGGTGGTTGCGCAGCTGCGTCGGCGCTTGGCCGTAGCGGCGCGAGAAGGCGCGGGTGAAGCTGGCGTTGTTGAGATAGCCGCAGCGATAGCCGATCGACGAGACCGGCAAATCGGTGGCGAGCAGCAGCTCGCGCGCGCCGCTCAGCCGGCGGTCGGTGATCGCGTCGGCGACGCTCATCGCGAACATCGAGCGGAAACCGCGCGTGAGCTTGGCGCGGTTGAGGCCGCAGGCGCGCGAGATCGAATCGAGCGTGAGCTTCTCGTGCCAGCGCTCGTCGATCAGGCGGCGCGCCGCGGCGATGCGCTGCGCCTCGCCGGCGGACAGGGCGCCGCTGCCGTCGGCGGGAATCAGGCTGCCCTCGCCCAGTTTCTCGAAGGTCGCGCAGATCAGCTCGATGCATTTGGCGATGCGCAGCGTCGCGGCGGCGGCGCTCGCCAGCCGGCCGGGTTGCAGCGTCAGCGCGATCGCGCGCATGTCGCTGGGGATATGCCAGCTACCGGCGCGATCGGGTGCGCCGCCGAAGATGCGGGTGCAGGCGGTGGTCGCGACGACGAAGACGATCTCCGCCGCTTCGAGCGCGTCGGCGTCGGCGGCCGGGTGGAAGTCGAAGGTCGCGGGGGCGAGCCGATAGCCGAACGCCACCGCCTCGAACGTCCAGTCCGCCATCGGCAGCGGTCCCTCGCCGATGAAGGCGAACATTTCCGGCGATACCTCGACCCGCGTTTTCATCCTGACCTCTCATTCTATCGTTGAGAGCGATGATGAACCTATCGGATAGCTGATGCAAGAGCTTTCAGATAGGTTCCGCCGTCGCCGTCGCCGTCGCGGGGGCGCGGCGCATCGCGACGAAGAAGGCGAGCAGCGACAGCGTGCTGGTCGCGGCGCCGACGGTGGCGAGCCCCTGGTCGAGGTGCGATTCGCCGCCGAACAGGCTGCTTGCCGCCGCGACGAGCGTCGGGGCGACGCCGAAGCCGATCAGCCCGGCGATGGCGATGAACGCGCCGATGCACAGGCCGCGCAGCTCGTTGGGGATGAGCACGGTCAGCGCCACCGAGGTGACGACGCCGGTCACCGCGCCGCATAGCAGCAGCAGCCCGAGCGCCGCTCCGAACACGGGGACGGAGGGTGCGATCGGGAACAGCCCGGCGGGGATGCCGATCGCGGCGGCGATCACCGCGCCGATCAGCAGGCCGCCGCGGCGACCGCTCTTCTGGCCCCAGTCGGCGGAGACGCCACCGACGATCGCGCCGAGCAGGCCGGCGACGAAGATCATCGTTCCCATCCAGCCCGCGACCTGATCGGGGCGGAGGCCGAAGCTGCGCGACAGCACGGGCGCCGCCCAGATCGCGGCGGCGGCGTCGGCCATCACGACGCTGACCTGTCCCATGAACAAGGGCAGCAGGAAGCCGCGGCGCGCCCACAGTTCGCCGGCGACGACGCGGAACGGGGCGTGGGTGCTCGCGGCGACTTCGTGGCGGGCGGGCTCGCGCAGCAGGAACAGCGGGATCATGAAGACGGCGCCGAGCAAAGCGAGCGCGAGATGCGCGCTGCGCCACGGCGCGGCGTGCCAGAACCAGTCGGGTGCGCCGCCATGGAGGAACAGGCCGAACAAGGCGCCGGTGAGGCCGAACGCCATCGCCTGCCCGAGCGACTTGCCGAGGTTGACGACGAGCAACGCGCGACCGCGCTGGGTCGGCGGGCAGAGGTCGGCGCAGAGCGACAGCGCCGCGGTGAGCGCGCCGGTGGTGCCGATGCCGGTCAGCATGCGCGCGACGAACAGCAAGGCGACGCTCTGCGCGACCGCGGTGAGGACGGTGCCGAGGACGAAGGTGGCGACCAGCACGATCATGATGCGGACGCGATTGTGGCGGTCGACCCAGATGCCGATCGGGATCGAGAAGAGCGCGAGCGGCAATGCGGCGCTGAGCCCCTGGATCAGACTCA
The DNA here is from genome assembly GCF_005503285.1 of Sphingomonas sp. 2SG. Taxonomy (NCBI): domain Bacteria; kingdom Pseudomonadati; phylum Pseudomonadota; class Alphaproteobacteria; order Sphingomonadales; family Sphingomonadaceae; genus Sphingomonas; species Sphingomonas sp. 2SG. The sequence continues at coordinate 201 of NZ_SCMZ01000053.1, read as the reverse complement.
GGGTATAGTCGCTGAGGTGGAGTTCGGCCTTGGCGCCTTCCTGCACGGTGCCGAACGATCCCATCGTCGCGAAGCCGAGCATCATCGCCAAGGCGAGAGCGAGCAGCGGGAGGAGCGAGCGGGAGAAGGCGGGCGTGGCGGGCATGGCTGGCTCCTGGGGCGACGAAGTACGCCCCTCCCCTTCAGGGGAGGGGTTGGGGG
>NZ_SCMZ01000052.1:0-27849 GCF_005503285.1 Sphingomonas sp. 2SG | reverse complement strand
GTGCTGCCATGGGGCTGCCACCCTGTTCTCCCCTTCCGTCATGCCTCCGGCGCTCCTTGGCGGGCAGGGCTAGCGCACATGAAGATGTGTGCGGGTCCGCCGTTTTCCAAACCCACCCCGTCACCCCGGACTCGTTCCGGGGTCCACCCTGCGGCGAGGAGAGAGGCTTGATCCGACACCGTTCTCCCGCGGCCCGGTGGACCCCGGAACAAGTCCGGGGTGACGAATTTAATGAGGAAGCCGATCGAACCTCATTGCCGTAGCCATATGCGATTCCCCTGCCCTGGCGGGGGAGGACAGGGCGGGAGCGGCGTTACGTAGCCCCCCCGCCGTCACCCCACGCTGGCCGAGAAGCTGTCCGCCGATTGCTGCAATTGCCCGAGCCGGTCGCCGACTTCGCCGAAGCCTTCGCCGAGCGAGTCGATCTCGCCGGCGACGGATTGCGTGTCGGTGCGGATCGCGGCGATCGTGCTCGACATCGAATCGGCGGCGAGCGCGGTCTCGTCGACCGCGGCGGTGATCGCGGTGACGGTGTGCGCCTGTGCCGCCATCGCGTCGCGGATGCGGTCGGCGGATTCCTGCACCTCGGAGACGGTCGCCTTGATCGAGGCGTTGGTCGCCACCGTCGTGCGCGTCGCATGCTGGATCGCGGCGATCTTGGCGGCGATGTCGTCGGTGGCACGCGCGGTCTGGTTGGCGAGGCTCTTCACCTCCTGCGCCACCACTGCGAAGCCGCGGCCGGCGTCGCCGGCGCGCGCCGCCTCGATCGTCGCGTTGAGCGCGAGCAGATTGGTCTGCCCGGCGATGGCGCGGATCAGGCCGAGGATCGATTCGATCGATTGCGCATGGTCGCTGAGCAGGCCGCTCGCCCGCACCGCCTCGCCGGCATGTTCGCTGGCGCGCAGCGCGATGCCGGCGGCCGAATCGACTTCGATGCGGGCGTCCTCGATCGCGCGGATCAGCCCGGCGGCGGTCTGTGCCGCCTCGCGCATCGCCACCGCCGATTCCTCGGCGGCGGCGGCGACCTCGCTCGCCTTGCCGAGCACCTCGCGCGTCGAGGCGGAGGCGGCGCTGGCCTGCACGCGGATGCGTGCGCCCAGCGTCGCCGCACCCTCGATCGAGGTGGCGATGCTCTCGCGGAACGCGGCCGAGCGCGTCTGGCGCTCCTGCCGCGCCGCCTCGGCGCGCAACGTCGCGAGCCGGCCGGTCATCAGATCCGATTCGACCAGCGCGATGCGCTGCACCGCGTCGCACAGGCGCAGCAGCCGCTTGGTGTCGCCCTCGCAATGCCGCTCGATCGTCTGCACGGTGAAACTGTGCGACTGGGCCAGCGCCGCCTGCAGGCTGGGAAGCGGGATGCCCGATTGTTCCGACCGTTCGGCATGGGTGATGGCGATCTCGCCCCATGTCTCGTCGAACGGCGCATTGTATTTGAGGAAGGCATAATGGGCGCTCTCGCGCACCCGCCGGTCGAGCCGTTCGGCGGTGAACAGCGGCCGCAATGGCTGCGCGGCGGGCAGCGACAGATAATGGTCCCAGAAGCGGCTGGAAATCTCGCGATAATCCTCGGGCCGCAGCAGCGCCGAGATTTGGCGGCAGGATGCGGCGAGCGTCCCGTCCCAGTCATATTCGCCGAGATGCTCGACGATGCTGCGCCGCGCCTGCAGCGTCTCGCCCGTGATCTGATGCCGGCGGATCGGAGCGGAGACCATGTCAGGCGGCGACCTTGGCGACGAACTCGCCGGCGCTGGTCTTGAGCGAATTGAGCTGGCCGTCGAGCCGGTCGAAGCCGCGGCCGACGTCGTCGATCTCCGCCGCCACCGTCTCGGTATCGGTACGGATCGCGGCGATCGTGCTCGACATCGAATCGGCGGCGAGCGCGGTCTCGTCGACCGCGGCGGTGATCGCGGTGACGGTCTGCGCCTGCGCCTCCATCGCATAGCGGATGCGGTCGGCGCTCTCCTGCACCTCGGCGACGGTCGTCTTGATGCTGGCGTTGGTGTCGACCGTCGAGCGCGTCGCCGACTGGATCGAGGCGATCTTGGCGGCGATATCGTCGGTGGCGCGCGCGGTCTGGTTGGCGAGGCTCTTCACCTCCTGCGCCACCACCGCGAAGCCGCGGCCGGCGTCGCCGGCGCGCGCCGCCTCGATCGTCGCGTTGAGCGCGAGCAGATTGGTCTGCCCGGCGATGTCGCGGATCAGGCTGAGGATCGATTCGATCGACTTGGCGTGATCGCTCAGCGTCTCCGACATGCCGACCGCATTGGTCGCCTGTACGCTGGCGCGGCTGGCGATCTCGGCGGCGGCCTCGACCTCGGTCCGGGCGTCCTCGATCGCGCGGATCAGGCCGGCGGCGGTCTGCGCCGCCTCGCGCATCGCGACCGCGGATTGTTCGGCGGCGGCGGCGACCTCGCTCGTTTTGCCGAGCATGCCGCGCGCCGAGCCCGAGCTGCGCTGCGCCTGGTCGCGCAGCGCGCGGCCCTCGTCGGTCGCGGTCTCGACCGCGGAGGCGATGCCTTCGCGGAATTCGGAGGCCAGCCCCTCGCGGGCGAGGCGGGCGCCATGTTCGGCATAGCCGGCGAACAGTTCGACGGTCAGTTCGGTCTCCATGCCGAACAGGCGCATCAGCGCATCGACCAGCGCGCCCTGGCGCGAATCGTCGGCGGGAACGCGCGCCATCAGCGCCTGGAGCGCGGCGCGGTCGCTGGCGCAGGACATCGCCAGCACCTCCATCGTCGAGACGCCGGCGGCATAAGCCGCGGCGACCGACCGCTCGAGCGATTCGACCCAGGCGAGCCCGTCGAGGTGGCAGCAGCGGTTGCGCAGATAGGTGATGCCGGCGACGATGCGGCGTTCGGTTTCCAGCGGCGTCCATTCGGCGGCACCGGGGTGGGCACGGCGCCAATGCGACCAATAGGCCTCGACGATCGTCGGCGCATCGGGCTCGATGACCGTCCACAATTCCGCCGCGCGCGCCATCAGCGTATTCTCGCCGCCGTCGAAGGCGACGATGCGGCTGCGCAGGTCGATCGCGGCGGCGATGCTGGCCGGCTTGGGAAGGGCAATGTCGGGCAAGAGCGTCTCCGGCGATCAGCGGGGCGTGAACGATATTGTCCGAATTAGACATCACTGGTTAATGTGCGGTTAGAGGCGCGCATGCGCGGTCGCCGGGAAAGCAGGCCGCGGCGGCGTCGGCGAGGCGAGCGAAGCGGCCGCTATGGGTTGCATCGCGGCATGGCGGGCCTAATAGGCACAGCATTGATCTTGCCCGAGGACCGTTCATGGCATCCCGCACTCCGGCGCGTCCGCGCAGCCCGCATCTCTTTTCGGGCTTTCTGAAGCTCCACTATAGCTGGGGGCCGCACATGCTGGTCTCCATCCTGCACCGCGCGACCGGCTCGGGCATGGCGACGGTCGGCACCGTGCTGCTGGTCTGGTGGCTCGCCGCGATCGCGAGCGGGGCGGAGGCCTATGCGAGCTTCCGCAACGTGTTCACCACCGATGCCGGCAATCTCAACATCGTCGGCTGGGTGGTCTTCGTCGGCATCACTTATGCCTTCTTCACGCACATGCTGAACGGCGTCCGCCACCTCGTCATGGACGCGGGCGCGGCGTTCGAATTGAAGCGCAACAAGATGTTCAGCCTGATCGTGATCGCCGGCGGCTTCGTGCTGACCGCGGCCTTCTGGCTCTACCTGGGGGTCAAGTAATGGGTTCGGGTACGCATATCGGCCGCGTCCGCGGTCTCGGCAGCGCCAAGGAAGGCGCGCACCATTGGTGGCGCCAGCGCGTCACCGCAGGCTCGAACCTGTTCCTGACGCTCTGGTTCGTCTTCGCGATCCTGCGCATGCCGGGCTACGACTATGCCAGCGTGCATAGCTGGCTGCAGAACAGCTGGGCGGCGGTGCCGATGCTGCTGCTGATCGTCTCGGTCTTCTATCACTTCCGCCTGGGCCTCCAGGTCGTGATCGAGGATTACCAGCACGAACAGAAGCGCGTCGCCGCGATCCTCGCGCTCAATTTCTTCACGGTCGCCACCGCCGCGACCGCCATCTTCGCGATCCTCAAGGTCGCCTTCGGAGCCGCCGCATAATGTCGGACGCGTACAAGATCATCGATCACACCTATGACGCGGTCGTCGTCGGCGCCGGCGGTTCGGGGCTGCGCGCCGTGATGGAATGCGCGCAGAACGGCCTCAAGACCGCCTGCATCACCAAGGTGTTCCCGACCCGCAGCCACACCGTCGCGGCGCAGGGCGGCATCGCCGCCAGCCTCGGCAACATGGGTCCGGATCACTGGACCTGGCATATGTTCGACACCGTCAAGGGCTCCGACTGGCTCGGCGACCAGGACGCGATCGAATATATGGTCCGCGAGGCGCCCGCCGCGGTCTACGAGCTGGAACATGCCGGCATGCCGTTCAGCCGCACCGACGAGGGCCGCATCTATCAGCGCCCGTTCGGTGGCATGATGCAGAACATGGGCGAAGGCCCGCCCGCGCAGCGCACCTGCGCCGCCGCGGACCGCACCGGCCATGCGATGCTGCACACGCTCTACCAGCAGAGCCTGCGCTACGACGCGGATTTCTACGTCGAATATTTCGCGCTCGATCTTATCATGGAGAACGGCCAGTGCCGCGGCGTCGTCGCGCTGTGCATGGAAGACGGCAGCATCCACCGCTTCCGCGCGCACAACACCGTGCTCGCGACCGGCGGCTACGGCCGCTGCTATTTCTCGGCGACCTCGGCGCATACCTGCACGGGTGACGGCGGCGGCATGGTGCTGCGCGCCGGCCTGCCGCTGCAGGACATGGAGTTCGTCCAGTTCCACCCGACCGGCATCTACGGCGCGGGCGTGCTCATCACCGAGGGTGCGCGCGGCGAGGGCGGCTATCTCACCAACTCCGAGGGCGAGCGCTTCATGGAGCGCTACGCGCCGTCGGCGAAGGACCTCGCCAGCCGCGACGTCGTGTCGCGGTCGATGGCGATGGAGATGCGTGAAGGCCGCGGCGTCGGCAAGAACGGCGACCATATCTTCCTGCACCTCGACCACATCGATCCCGCGGTGCTGCACGAGCGGCTGCCCGGCATCACCGAGACCGGCAAGATCTTCGCCGGCGTCGACCTGACCCGCCAGCCGCTGCCCGTCACGCCGACGGTCCATTACAACATGGGCGGCATCCCGACCAACTTCCACGGCGAGGTCGTCCACCTCAAGGACGGCAATCCCGACACCGTCGTCCCCGGCCTGTTCGCGGTCGGCGAGGCGGCGTGCGTCTCGGTCCATGGCGCCAATCGGCTGGGTTCCAACTCGCTGATCGATCTCGTCGTGTTCGGCCGCGCCACCGGCAAGCGGATCGCCGACATCTGCAAGCCCAATGGCACGCACAATCCGCTGCCCAAGGGCTCGGAAGAGCTGTCGCTGACCCGTCTCGACAAGTTCCGCAACGCCACCGGCAGCATCCCGACCGCGGAGATCCGTGGCCAGATGCAGCGGACGATGCAGAAGCATTGTGCGGTGTTCCGCGACAACGCCCTGCTCACCGAGGGCCAGGCGCTGATGAAGGACATCTACGGCCAGATCGCCGACGTCTCGGTCAACGACCGCAGCCTGATCTGGAACACCGACCTCATCGAGACGCTCGAACTCGACAATCTCGCCGCACAGGCGGTGGTGACGATCGATTCGGCGGCGAACCGCAAGGAATCGCGCGGCGCCCACGTCAACGAGGATTATCCGGATCGCGACGACGGCGAGTGGATGAAGCACACGATCACCAGCTTCACCGGCTGGGGCGGCGTCGGCGGCGCCACCGCGATCGATTACCGTCCGGTGCACGATTATACGCTCACCGACGACGTCGATTACATCAAGCCGAAGAAGCGGGTGTATTGAGGCACCCGGCCTGATCTGGCGGCCCCTTGGCCCCGGTGGTCCCATTGGCGGGGCTGCCGGGGCCGAATCGGGTGTTGGAGGCGCCGGCGCGGCGTGACCGGCCAAGTCTCTGATCGGCCCCGCCTTCCGGCCACCGTCAAAGATCCGCTGTCCTATTTGGAAAAGCCATGGTCCCCGTTTGCCTCGCAACGGCAAGGGAGTGCGCCATGACGATCCGGACCCTCATCGACCAGCTGATCGACCGCGAAGGCGGCTATGTCGATCATCCCGCCGACCGCGGCGGCCCGACGCGCTGGGGGATCACCGCCGCGGTCGCCCGCGCCAACGGCTATCACGGCGCGATCCGCGATCTGCCGCAGGCGGTGGCGGCGGACATCTACGAGCGCGTCTACTGGCAGGCGCCCGGCTTCGATCAGGTCGCGACGCGCGCGCCGGCGCTGGTGGCGGAATTGTTCGACACCGGCGTCAACATGGGGACGGCGACCGCGATCGGCTTCCTCCAGCGCGCGCTCAACGCGCTCAACCGCGATGCGCGCGACTATCCCGATCTCGCGCTCGACCGGACGATCGGCGCGCGGACGCTCGCCGCGCTTGATGCTTTTCTCGCGCATCGCGGCCGGGCCGGTGAGGCGGTGCTGATCAAGGCGGTCGACGCCTTGCAGGGGGAACGCTATCTCGCGCTTGCCGAACGCCGGCCCGCCGACGAGGCGTTCCTGTACGGCTGGCTGGCGGGACGCGTCGCATGACCGCCGCCACGCCGCCCGATCGCTGGGTGACGCGGGCGCGGCCGGCGTTCCTGTACGTGATGTACGCGCTGCTGCTGTGGTCGATCCCGATGGGGATCGTCGCGGCGATCCGTCCCGATGTCGCGGCGGCGATGGTGCGGGGGATGGGCGCTTATCTGTCGGCGATCCCCGAACCGCTCTACGCGCTCTTCGGGACGGGCTATCTCGGCTACACCGCGGCGCGGACGTGGGGGAAGGTGAGAGGGGTGGACCGATAGGCGCCCGGAGGCGCAAAGAAGGGGATGCGCGCAGAGGCGCAGAGGCGCGGAGAGGTTGCATGGGTGGCGCGGGGAGCACGCCCCCCCTCATCGTCATCCCGACGAAAGTCGGGACCCATGGGTGCGCTGCCGGCAATGGCGCGCGCAACATCGGCCTCACCGCAACCATGGGTCCCGGCGTTCGCCGGGATGACGATGGGGGGCGGGGGCGCTGTGTCGGTACGAGCACCGCCTCTGCGTCTCCGCGTCACTGCGCGAGCCATCTTCGCAATCTCCACCCGATGCCGATCGACCGTGTGGTTGCCCCGCCGCAACTTCATCCTACATCGCCAACCATGAGCGATTCCCATTCCATGCCCGTCTGGCATGGCACCACCATCCTGTCGGTCCGGCGCAACGGCAAGGTCGTCGTCATCGGCGACGGCCAGGTCTCGATGGGCCAGACCGTGATGAAGCCCAATGCCAAGAAGGTCCGCCGTCTCGGCGCCGACGGACAGGTGATCGGCGGTTTTGCCGGCGCCACCGCCGACGCCTTCACGCTGTTCGAGCGGCTTGAGGCGAAGCTGGAACGCCATCAGGGCAAGCTGATGCGCGCCGCGGTCGAGCTGGCCAAGGACTGGCGCACCGACAAATATCTGCGCAACCTCGAGGCGATGATGATCGTCGCCGACACGGACGTGACGCTGATCCTCACCGGCAACGGCGACGTGCTCGAACCCGAAAACGGCGTCGCCGCGATCGGCTCGGGCGGCAATTACGCGCTCGCCGCGGCGCGCGCGCTGGTCGATTACGAGGCCGATGTCGAGACCGTCTGCCGCAAGGCGATGGCGATCGCCGCCGAGGTCTGTGTCTACACCAACGATCGCACGACGATCGAGGTGATGGACAGCACGAGCTGATCCGTCGCCGTTCGTACCTCTGACTTTCCGTGACCTTTCCTTGATTCCAGGCCGTTATCCCGGCCTCGGGCAACCCGGCAGACCATGAACCAGAACCTCACCCCCAAGGCGATCGTCGCCGCTCTCGACGCCCATATCATCGGGCAAGCCGACGCCAAGCGTGCGGTCGCGGTGGCGATGCGCAACCGCTGGCGCCGCCAGCAGCTCTCCGCCGACCTGCGCGACGAGGTGACGCCGAAGAACATCCTGATGATCGGGCCGACCGGCTGCGGCAAGACCGAGATCAGCCGCCGACTGGCGAAGCTCGCCGACGCGCCCTTCGTCAAGGTCGAGGCGACCAAGTTCACCGAGGTCGGCTATGTCGGCCGCGACGTCGAACAGATCGCCCGCGACCTCGTCGAGGAGGCGATCCGGTTGGAGAAGGAGCGCCGCCGCGTCGCGGTGAAGGACAAGGCCGAGGAGGCGGCGATGAAGCGCCTGCTCGATGCGCTGGTCGGCAAGGATTCGAGCGCGGCGACGCGCGAGAGCTTCAAGCAGCGCTTCGCCGACGGCTATCTCGACGCGACCGAGATCGAGATCGAGCTTGAACAGGCCGCGACGACGCCGTTCGAGGTACCCGGTGCCGGGCCGCAGATGATCAACCTGTCGGAGATGATGAAGTCGTTCGGTGGTGGGCAGCCGCTCAAGCGCCGCAAGCTGTCGGTCCGCGCGGCATGGGACAAGCTCGTTGAGGAAGAGGCGGACAAGCGCCTCGACCAGGATGAGGTCAGCCGCACCGCGCTCGCCGACGCCGAGGCGAACGGCATCGTCTTCCTCGACGAGATCGACAAGATCGCGGTCAGCGACGTGCGCGGCGGTTCGGTCAGCCGCGAGGGCGTGCAGCGCGACCTGCTGCCGCTGATCGAGGGCACAACGGTGGCGACCAAATACGGGCCGATGAAGACCGACCATATCCTGTTCATCGCCAGCGGCGCCTTCCACGTCGCTAAGCCGAGCGACCTGCTGCCGGAATTGCAGGGCCGCCTGCCGATCCGCGTCGAGCTGAAAGGGCTGACCGAGGAGGATTTCATCGCGATCCTGTCGGACACCAAGGCGTCGCTGCCCGCGCAATATAAGGCCTTGCTGGCGACCGAGGGCGCCGAGGTGAGCTTCACCGACGACGGCATCGCCGCGATCGCGCGCATCGCCGCCGAGGTGAACGGCCAGGTCGAGAACATCGGCGCGCGGCGGTTGCAGACGGTGATGGAGAAGCTGCTGGAAGAGGTGAGCTTCGACGCCGAGGATCGCAGCGAGCCGGTGACGGTCGATGCGGCCTATGTCGACAAGCAGCTCGCCGGCATCGCCCGCAATACCGACCTCAGCCGGTTCGTGCTGTAATCAACGCGACCGGGGGACTCGATCGCCGAGCCTGTCGAAGCGTCCGTCACGCAGCGGCGGTCCCGTGTGCGGGATCGCCCTTCACCGAGCGCGGGGCGAACGGTTCGGATGCTATTTCTTTACCCGCACATACGGGGTGAATTCGGTGAAGCGGCAATAACCCGACGGGATCGTCAATCCCGGCGTGATCACGCGGAAGCGGTCGTTCTTGCACAATTGCCCGCCATAGACGTCGATCACCAAGGTGGTGAACGGTGCCAGCGACGGACAGGCGCCGACCGGGCCGGTCTTCCACACGCGCGCGCCCTGCGTGTAGAGGATCGTATGCGCGTCGACGATCGACGGCCCCTGCATCGACGTCAGGCTGATGCAATTGGCGGGGGCTTCCGCCACCCGCCCGGCGAGGGGATCGGACTTGGCGGCGAGCAGCGGCAGCGCCAGCGCGGCGATCAGCAGCGGGCGGATCATTTCCCGTCCCGGCTGTAGCGGACGAACGGCCCGAACGAGCAACTGCCGCTGAACGTGCGCGACGCCGAATCGACCGTCGTGGCGATGTCGCCCTGGCACAATTGGCCGGTGGGCGTGCGCGTAATGAGAATATCGCCGCGCGCGATCCGCTCGCAACCGCCGGCGGTATCGCTGCGGTATTTGACGCCGTTGCTGACGACATAGACGATCGTCGGGCCATAGGCCTTGACCTGCGTGCTCGGAAACTGCGGCATGCAGGCCCCGGACCTGCCCGGCGTCAGCCCGGCCAGTTCCTTGGCCAGATCGGTGGCGGCGGCGGCGCTCGCCTGCTCCGCCGCGGCGACCTGCTTCGGAGTCTGGGTGCAGCCCGCCGCACAGACGGCGAGCAACGCGACGAAAGGTCTCACGGTCATCATCAGCACGTCTCCTGCACCGCGACCGGAACGTTTCAGCCGCGGAAGTTATCCTTTGATTCGCGTAGCTTGGCGAACTCTCCGGCGTCGGTGGCGCGCAGGAAGGGGTTGGTCGCCCGCTCCAGCGCGATCGTCGTCGGCACCGTCGCCTCACCCGCCGCCCGCGCCGCATCGACCGCGGTCATCCGCGTCGCCAGCGCCGCATTGTCCGGCTCGACGGTCAGTGCGAAGCGACCGTTCGACTGGGTATATTCGTGGCCACAATAGACCTGGGTCGTGTCGGGCAGCGTCGCATAGCGCTGCATGTTGGCGAACATCTCCGCCGGCGTGCCTTCGAACAATCGCCCGCAGCCGAGCGCGAACAGCGTATCGCCGGTGAAGATCGCCTCCGCCCCGGCGAGGTGGAAGGCGATATGGCCGGCGGTATGGCCCGGCACGTGCCACACGTGCGCGACCTCGGTGCCGATCCGCACCGTGTCGCCCTCGCCGACGGTCGAATCGAGCGTCGGGATCTTGGCGGCCTCGGCGGCCGGACCGGTGATCCGCGCGCCCGCCGCCTGCAAAGCGGCGTTGCCGCCAATATGGTCGGGGTGCCAGTGCGTCGTCCACACCTGGTCGATCGTCCAGCCCCGCTCGGCGGCGGCGGCCTGTACCGGTGCCGCCTCGCCGGGATCGACCGCCACCGTCTCGCCGCTGACGGGATCGTGGATCAGCCAGGCATAATTGTCGGTCAGCACGGGGACGCGGACGATCGCCAGCGTCATGTCACCAGCTCCCGGTGTTCGGCATCGACGCCCAGGGCTCGGCGGGGGCGAGCGCTTCGCCCGCCTGCAGCAGCTCGATCGAGATACCGTCGGGGGTCTTCACGAACGCCATATTGCCGTCGCGCGGCGGCCGGTTGATCGTCACGCCGGAGTCCATCAGCCGCTGGCAGCTGTCGTAGATATTATCGACGCGATAGGCGAGATGGCCGAAATTGCGGCCACCGCTATAGGTTTCCGGCGGCGTACCGTCCTCGGCGGGCCAATTGTAGGTCAGCTCGACCTCGGCGCGGCGATCGCCGATCTTGCGATCTTCGGCGGTGGCGAGGAAGATCAGCGTGAACCGCCCCGCCTCATTCTCGATCCGCCGCACTTCCTCGAGCCCGAGCACGCGGAAGAAGGCGATCGTCGCGTCGGGATCGCTGACGCGGATCATCGTGTGGAGATAGTGCATGCGTGGGTCCTGCGGTTGATGGTCCGGATTTAAGGCGCCAACGCACGGCGCACTAGAGGGTGTCCGGGCGAAGTCGCCGAACCCGGCGCGATCAGCGGTTACCGTCCCGCCGGCACCTTCGCCGACACCGGCGCGTCGCCGAATTGCGCCAGCGCGGCACGCGCGTGCTGGCCCGCCGGCAAATTGGGGGCGAGCCGCGCCGCTTCCGCCCAGGCGGCACGCGCGCCTGCTTCGTCCTGCGTCGAGGCGGCGATATTGCCCGCTTCGAGCTGCACCGACGCGTCGTCGGGCGAACGGCGCAGCGCCTCGGCGATGTCCGTCTTGGCCCGCGTCATATTGTCCATCCGCCGCGCCAGCGTCGCCGAGAGCAGCCAGGCGAGCGGATCGTCGCCGGCGCCGGCGAGCGCCAGATCGATATCGCGTCGCGCCGCCGGCAGCTCGCCCGCGGCGACGAGGACACGCGCATGGTCGAGCTGCGCCTCGCCGAGCGCCAGCCCCTCCAGCGTTCCCGCGACCAGCGCGGTGTCGAGCGCCGCACGCGCGCCGGGCACGTCGCCCGCCGCCAGCCGGGCATTGCCCGCCTGCGCCCAATAATTGGCGGCGCGCTTGTCGCGCGCTGCGTCGGCGGCCTTGGCGGCGGCGGTGAATTCGGTCGCGGCGGCGGCGAACTCGCCCTGTTGCGCCAGCGCCAGCCCGGCGCATTGCCGAGCGAACCACGCGCCGCCGCTCGCCGCCCAGCGCGTCGCCTCGACGCGGGCTGCGGCGGGGTCGCTGACCGCGAGCTGGCGGCAGCGATCGTAGCGCGCGGCGCGCGAATCGACGTCGGGGACAGTCGCCTTCGGTGCGGGCGCGGCGGCGGCCTGCACCGCGGCAAGGATCAGGATCATCGCAACACATCCTCGGTCGCCCGGACGATCAGCGCGATATCGGACGCACGCGACAGCCGGTGGTCGCCGTCCTTGATGAGCAGCGTCTGCACGTCGGCTGAACGGATCATCTCGCCCAGCCGCACGGTGCGATGCCACGGCACGTCCTTGTCCGCCTGGCCCTGCACCAGCCGCACCCGGCCATCGACGGGGATCGTCCCGAACATCAGCCGGTTGGCCTCGCCCGACTGGAAGAAGGCGCGGGTATAGACGGTCGGCGCCGGGCCATAGGGATTGGCGCGCTCGAGCCGTCCCTCTGTGAGGATCGCCATCTTTTCCTCGGTGGTGAAGCCCCAGTCGGTGAAGTCGGGTGCCGGCGCGATGCCGACCAGCCCGACCACCTGTCCGGCGCGCAGCTTGGCGACGAGCAGCATCAGCCAGCCGCCCAGCGACGAGCCGACCAGCACCACCGGCCCGGTCGCGACCTGATCGAGCATCGCCAGCACGTCGTCGCGCCAGCCGGCGAGCGTCTGCTCCTCGAACGTGCCCTCGCTCTGCCCGCAGCCGCCGTAATCGAAGCGCAGGAACGCGCGACCCTCGGCGCGCGCCCATGCCTCCAGCGCCAGCACCTTGGCGCCCTGCATGTCCGAGGCATAGCCCGGCAGGAAGACGATCGTCGGCCCGGCGCCGGGCGTGTGGTGATAGGCGAGGCGGGGGCGGGGGTCTGTCATGGCCGCTGTGTATCGTGCGCGCGGTGGCGCGTCATCCTCGCTTGGGTGGAGATAGCGGCGGGAGGTCACTGGGCGGACGCGACGTTCAGGGTTGCGGATTTCCTCCCCCTGACGGGCAGGGCTACGGCAGCTGGACGCTCGTGCGAGTCCGTCGTCTTCCAAGCCCTTCCCGTCACCCCGGACTTGTTCCGGGGTCCACCCTGCGGCGAGGAGAAACGCTTCATTCCACACCGTTCTCCCGCGGCCCGGTGGACCCCGGAACAAGTCCGGGGTGACGACTCTGATAGGGAAAGCGATCGAGCCTCATCACCGCAGCCGCATCCTATAGCCCTGCCTTGACGGGGGAGGACTTCGGGGAGCGCTAGAAGCGCCATTCCATCTTGTCGGTCTCGCCCGCGCAGATGCCGCGCAACGCCATCCATTCGGCGGTGTCGATCGCCGGTACGTAATGGGCATCACCCGCCGCGCTGCGCCGGAAGCGCGCGGCGCGGTCGGCGGACAGCGGATGGTTGGCGATATAGGCGAACATCCGCTCGCCGCTCGCATTGCCCTTCGCCAGGCGGTCGAAGAAGGCCGCGGTCGGCAACGGCGACACGCGCGCGTCGGCGAGCAGCCGGATCGCATAGCCGTCCGCCCGTGCCTCCGCCCCGCGCGAATAAGCGGTGGCGAGCAATGCGTTGGTATAGCCGCCGACATGCCCCTCCATCCCGCCGAGCAGCACCGACAGGCCCAATTGCCGCAGCAGCGATTCCATCACGTCGCGGCCGCGGACGTGGCCGATCTCGTGACCGATCACCCCCGCGACCTCGTCGGGCGAGCGGGCCGCCTGCAACAGCCCGTCGAAGATCACGATCCGACCGCCGGGCAAGGTCACCGCATTGACCATCGGCAATTTGACGACATGGACTTCCAGGTTGGGATCGTCGGGATCGATGCGGTTGGCGAGCTTCGCCAGCGCTGCGATGCCGACCGGTTCGACGCAGCCCTTGCGCCCGAAGTCGCCGACCATCACCTCGCCGAGCCGCCGTTCGAGCGAGGCGGGCACCATCCGTGCAACCAGCGCCGGCGTCTGCAGCACCAGCGCCACCGCGACCGCCGCCAGCACCGCGAATGCCGCCGCCGCGCGCCACAGGCCGAAGCGGTCGACCCAGCCGCCATAGCGCCGCGCCCGCGGCAGCCGCACGGCGATCTCCGCCGGCACCGGCCCGATGAAGCCGATCCGCCACCCCGGCTGCCCCTGCAACCCGAAGGTCCGCGCATCGCCGTCGCCATCCGCCGGGGTGAGCTGCGCGAAGGCCAGCCATGGGCCGGCGCGACCGTCCTCGTCGAGCCGGAAGCCGTCACCCTCGACGATCAGCCGCACCTGCCGGCGCAACGCACTGCGGCCGTCGTAATGCCATGCCGCCGCGGCGGGCGCCCCGGCGTCCACGTCAGAAGGCGCCGACATCGAAGGCGTCGAGCATCCCTTCGCCCTGGCCCGGCGCCCGGGTGTGCGACTGGAGCAACGTGTCGAGCTCGACCTCGCCATAAGCGGCGAGATGGCGGATGAAGAACGTCCAGTTGCGATAGGGGAGGAAGATCGCGCCGACGCCGAAAGTGACGATCACCAACGCGAGGCTGCCGAGATAAAAGAGGACCCAGTCCCTGGTCGACGCCTCGAAGCCGAATTGCAGCGTGCCGAGCGACGTCGCGCCCACCGCCTCGCGGAAGAAGGCGGCGAAATAGGTCATCGCGACCAGCCCGAGCACGCCGAAGAAGAAGACGTAGAAGGCGAGCGCCGCGGCCACGATGACGACGACGGTCTTCGCGGTCGGCACGCTGCCCGGCGTGTGATCGAGCACGCCATTGGTCGCCATGACCGCCGCCATGGCCCCGAAGGCGACGACCAGCGCGACCGGTAGCAAATAGAAGAGCAGGAAGCGACCGAACACCGGCTGCCAGCGCGCCGCGCTGCGGAACGACAGCGAGCCGAAGCTCATCGCGTTCCAGCGCTCGTTCCACAGCCGCGCCATCGACCAGGGCGTCATCAGATAGATGGTGAGGAACGACACGAACGTCTTCCAGAAGTAGCTCCACCCGTAGGCGAACCCCTGCGCGTCGCTGCCGCCGCGGATGCCGTGCCACAGGGTGCGGCTGAGCCGGTAGCGCAGCGCGCGGAAGCGCGCGACGCCGATCAGGTAGAGGGCGGTCAGATACATCAGGATCGCAAGCAATCCCGCCGCGCCCGGATGGCCGTGCATCATCGCGCTCTGCAACCCGAGGTTGACCAGGCCGAACGGCAGCACGAACAGGAAGAAGGCGATGACATAGCCGATGAACAATTCGAGGCCGGTGCCCGTCCATTCCAGCCGATCGTCGATGAACCGCGTCCGGCTCCACAGATACCGGCGGGTTCGTGCCCGTGCCCAGAAGGTGTAGAGGCCGAGCGTCACGATCATCAGCAACAGGTTGGTGAAGGCGATCGGCGCATACGCCTGCCATGTCCCGGTGAACCGGAACGCACGCGTGTCCGCTGAAGTCTGATCGGTCATCTCTGTTCCCCCGCCACGAATGGAGCCGAGCGAAAGGGGGCAGTCAACGCCCGAAGAGGGTTAATGCGTCGCCGGCGCTCGGCATCCGGCCGCAAGTCGTGCGCGTTCAATCAGATGACGCATGCGACCGATCGTCGCTCCGTCTCGTGGTCGTCACGGTCATGGGGTGGAGGAGAAAGTCATTGCTCCTTCGACGGGCTGACGAAAATGTCTTCGATCGCGAGGTCGAAGAGTTCGGCGATCTTGAACGCGAGCGGCAGCGACGGATCGTACCGGCCGGTCTCGATCGCATTGACGCTCTGCCGGCTGACCTCAAGCTGGTCGGCGAGATGCTGTTGCGACCAGCCGCGGGTCCCACGCAGATCACGCAGGTGGTTGATCACGCGGCGTCTCCCGCGGACCGTTCGATCGCGGCGTTGATGAAGCCGCCGATGCCGAGACCCCCGAACCAGACGATCGGCCAGGCATAGCCGACGAGGTGCGGCACCAGATCGAAATTCTCGAGGAAGCCCCAGAAGGTCGCGACGGTCATCGCGATCCCGGTCGCGATGATCGTCTGTCGCGCCATCAGCAGGCGCTGATATTCGTCCCGTTCCTCGGTGAAATAGATGCCGATGACGGCGAAGAAGCCCGATACCGGCAAGGCCGGCAATATGCCCAGCAGATAGGCGACGGGACCGCTGACGAGATGCCGGGCGAACAGCCAGCAGACCGGCAGCAGCACCGCGGCATAGATGAGCGACAGAATGATGATGCGCCGATTGTAGCGGCGCTGTGCAGGTGTTCCGGCCATGTACGTCCTCCCTCGAATCGTTGTGAAGGAGGCTTTACATGGAAAGCAGGCTTTACGTCAAGCGCGCTTGACAATCAGATGACGAATTCGACCGATCGTTGCTCCGTCTCGTGCGCGCGCTTGGCGACGATCTCGGCGTGGAGCGCGGTGATCGTACGGCTGCCGGTGGTAGTGAAGAGGAAGGGCAGCACGCCGTGGATCAGCGCGGCGACGCCGCCGCCGATCATGCGCAGCCCGAAGTGCGACGCGACGCCGAGATGCTCGGTATAGCTTTCGCCGACCGAGGCGGGATGCTGGGTGAAGAGCTTCATGACGCGTACCTCCTGCCCGCCAGTCTAGCCGCGCGCGCGCAACGACTCCAGCATCTCGGCGGCAAGCAGGCTCAGCGTATCGTCGCGTGCGCCCATCACGACGATCCGGTCGCCTTCGCGCGCCTCGGCGACCAGCATCGCCGCCGCCGCCGCGCGATCGGCGACATGGCGCGCATCGCGGCCGGCGGCGGTGAGGTCGGCGACGATGTCCGCGCTGGTCACCTCGCGTGCGACGGTGCCGCCGTGATAGACCGGGTCGGGCAGTACCAGCACGTCGTCGGACGCCAGCTTCTGGCCAAGCGTTTCGACCAGCTCGCGGCGCATCACCTTGAGCGGGCCATAGCCGTGCGGCTGGAACAGCAGCAGCAGCCGGCCGGGAAAGGCGTGCAGCGTGTCGATCGTCGCGGCGATCTTGTCGGGGTTGTGACCGAAATCGTCGATCACCGCGACGCCGGCCGCCTCGCCGACGAGGTCGAAGCGGCGGCGCAGCCCGGTAAATCCGCCGATCGCATCGACCGCGACGGCGAGCGGCACGCCCGCGGCGACCGCTGCGGCGATCGCCGCAAGCGCGTTGGAAACGTTGTGCCGCCCCGGCACCTGCAGCCGCACCGGGATCGCCGCATTGCCCGCGGCGATCAGGTCGAAGCGCGCCGCGAATGGCGCCTCGACGATGTTGCGCGCGGCGAAATCGGCGTCGCGGTCGACGCCGAAGGTCGCGACATGCGTCGGCGGCAGCGCCGCGGCGAGCGCCGCCGCCTCGTCATTGTCGAGGTTGACGATCGCCGTCTCCGCCTTGGCGATGAAGCCGGCGAACAGGCTGCGCAATTCCTCGATCCCCTTGTGGTCGAGGCTGACGTTGTTGAGCACCGCGATTCGCGGGCGATAATGCGCGATCGAGCCGTCGCTTTCGTCGACCTCGCTGACGAAGGGCTCGCCGTTGCCGATCAGCGCGCTGGCGAAGGGCGCTTGCGGATGCGCGAAATTCTTCATCACCGCGCCGTTCATCACCGTCGGATCACGGCCGGCAGCGTGGAGGATCCAGCCGATCATGCCGGTCACGGTCGACTTGCCGCTGGTCCCGGCGACGCCGATCGGCAGCGCGCTCTGGTTGAACAGGGTGCTGAGCAGTTCGGCGCGGCTCGCCCGCGTGCAGCCGAGTCGCGTCGCCGCGACGATGTCGGCGACGCTGTCCTCGACCGCGGCGGAGGCGACGACGATCTGCTTGGCGGACACCACGCCGCTGCCGTCCTGCGGGAACAGCGCGATGCCGCGGGCGCGCAACGCGTCGAACTTGGCCGGCACGCGCCCCTGGTCGAGCCCGCGGTCGGAACCGGCGACGATCGCGCCGCGCCCCGACAGGATCGTCGCCAACGGCATCATCCCCGATCCGCCGATGCCGACGAGGAAGAAGCGCTTGCCCGCTACCGGGCCGGAAAGATTGCCGTTCGCCATGACGCTGCGCTATCGACGCGGCCGCGCAGGGGCAAGGCTCTGCGGCGAGGCGGAGCGACGGGACGATGCGGATAGGGGTGGTGGCGCCGGCGAGCATCGGCAACAAGGATGCCGAGGCGCCGTTCATCGCCTTCGCCGCTCTGGCCTATCCCGAGGTCGATCTGGTCGTCCATCCGCAATGCTGGGAGACCGCGGGCCATTTCGCCGGCGATGACGCGCGGCGCGCATCGGCCTTCCTCGAATTCGCCAACGATCCCGGCTTCGATGCGATCTGGTTCCTGCGCGGTGGCTATGGCTCGAACCGCATCCTGCCGCTGGTGATGCCGCAACTCGGCCCGGCGGCGCGGCACAAGAGCTATCTCGGCTATTCCGACATGGGGTTCCTGCTCGGCGCGCTCTATGCGCGGCGGATCGGCCGGCCCTGCCACGGCCCGATGGCGAGCGACATCCGCCGCAAGGGTGGCGACCGGACGATCGCGCGGTCGCTCGGCTGGCTGGCGCGCGGCGACCGGCAGGGGCTGGAGCCGGGGCTCGACGGCCGCCCGGCGGCGGCGTTCAATCTGTCGATCCTCGGCGCGCTGATCGGCACGCCCTGGCTGCCCGACCTCACCGACCATGTCCTGATGATCGAGGAAGTGTCGGAGCCGATGTACAATATCGATCGGCTGCTGTTTCATATGGGCCATGCAACGCAGCTCAAGGGGATCGCCGGCGTCCGCCTCGGCGCGGTGACCGCGGTCCAGCCCAACGAACCCGAATGGGGCGATACGCTGGAATATATGATCCGGCGCTGGTGCGGCGATCTCGGCGTGCCGTATCTCGGCCGGGCGGAGATCGGTCATACGCAGACCAATTGCGTGGTGCCGTTCGGCATCGCCTAAATCCTCCCGGTACGGGGAGGGGGACCGCTCGGCGCAGCCGAGTGGTGGAGGGGGCTCGCCGCGGATGCTGCGCTTTTGGAGCCCCCCTCCGTCACCGCTTCGCGGTGCCACCTCCCCGTGCCGGGGAGGAATTACGGCAACGCTTGCCTATATACCCTGCGCCGCTTTATTCGCGGCTTCCTCAACCAACCTGAAAGTCCATCATGTCCGCCATGTTCCGTATCACGCTGCCCGACGGTTCCGTCCGCGAGGTTGCGCCCGGGACTACCCCGGCGGACGTCGCCGCCGCGATCGGTCCCGGCCTCGCCAAGGCCGCGCTGGCCGCGCGGATCGACGGCCAGGTGCGCGATCTCAACCGGCCGTTCGAGCGCGACACCAATCTCGCGCTGGTCACCGCGAAGGACGAGGCCGATGCGCTCGAACTCGTCCGCCACGATCTCGCGCACGTCATGGCCGAGGCGGTGCAGCATCTGTTCCCCGGCACGCAGATCACCTTCGGCCCGGCGACCGACGACGGTTTTTATTACGACTTCGCGCCAAAGGACCGGCCCTTCACCGAGGAGGACCTGCCCGCGATCGAGGCGGAGATGCGCTGCATCATCGCGCGGAACGAGCCGTTCACGCGAGAAGTGTGGACGCGCGAGCAGCTCATCGAGACGTGGAAAAAGCAGGGCGAGACGTTCAAGGCCGAATGGGCCGCCGAACTGCCCGACAACGAGGAACTGACGATCTATCGTCAGGGCGCATGGCTCGACATGTGCCGCGGCCCGCATATGGCCTCGACCGGCAAGCTCGATCCGCAAGCCTTCAAGCTGACCCGCGTATCGGGCGCCTATTGGCGCGGCGACCAGAAGAACGCGATGCTCAGCCGCATCTACGGCACCGGCTGGCTCAACAAGAAGCAGCTCGACCAGCATCTGTTCATGCTGGAGGAGGCGGCGAAGCGCGACCATCGCAAGATCGGCCAGGAGATGGACCTGTTCCACCTCCAGTCGGAAGCGCAGGGTTCAGTGTTCTGGCACCCCAAGGGCTTCATCCTGTGGCGCCAGCTCGAGGCCTATATGCGCCGCCGGCTCGACGCCGCCGATTATGCCGAGGTGAAGACGCCGCAGCTGATGGACGCCAAACAGTGGGAGCAATCCGGCCACTGGGGCAAGTATCGCGAGAACATGTTCGTCGTCCCCGACGAAGTGCCCAACACCGAGGATGAGGGCGCGGTGCTGTCGGGCGAGGGCGACCTGATGGCGCTCAAGCCGATGAACTGCCCGGCGCACGTGCTGATCTTCAAACAGGGGATCAAGAGCTATCGCGACCTGCCGATCCGCATGGCCGAATTCGGCTGTTGCCACCGCAACGAGCCGCACGGCGCATTGCACGGCATCATGCGCGTCCGCCAGTTCACGCAGGACGACGCGCATATCTTCGTGCGCGAGGACCAGCTCGTCGATGAGGTGCGCAAGTTCTGCGAATTGCTCGACTCGGTCTACAAGCATCTCGGCTTCGACTCTTATGCGATCAAGCTGGCGCTGCGCCCCGAGAAGCGCTTCGGGTCCGAAGAGATGTGGGACTGGGCGGAACAGTCGCTGCGCGATGCGGTCGCGGCGACGGGCCGCGACACGCCCGAATATGGCTGGGAGGAACTACCGGGCGAGGGCGCCTTCTACGCGCCCAAGCTCGAATTTCACCTGACCGACGCGATCGGCCGGACGTGGCAGGTCGGCACGATCCAGACCGACACCGTGCTGCCCGAGCGACTCGACGCGAGCTATGTCGGCGAGGACGGCAATCGCCACCGCCCGATCATGCTCCACCGCGCGATCCTCGGCACGTTCGAGCGGTTCATCGGCATATTGATCGAGCATCACGCCGGGCGCTTCCCGCTCTGGCTGTCGCCGGTGCAGGCGGTGGTCGCGACGATCGTCTCGGACGCCGACGGCTATGCCGAGCAGGTGGCGGCGACGCTGCGCAAGGCGGGCATCCGCGTCGAGACCGACCTGCGCAACGAGAAGATCAACTACAAGGTGCGCGAACATTCGGTGGCGAAGGTCCCGGTGCTGCTCGTCGTCGGCAAGCGCGAGGCGGAAGAGGGCAAGCTCGCCGTCCGCCGTCTCGGCAGCCAGGCGCAGCAGATCGTGACGGTCGACGAGGTGGTCGCTATGCTGCGCGAGGAGGCGACCCCGCCCGATCTGCGCTGACGCTTAGGTATCAGCCAGCCGTCGACTAATTCGTATCGGCCCGGGAGTCGCATCGCGTCCTCTGCGCTACCGGGCCAGCGAACAGGATGACCTCGGCATAACACGGCACATTGCGCATCGGTCAGGGGAAGGCGATGGCGTCGTCCCAAGCCGTGAGGCCGAGGCTTTCGGCCGTCAATGATGCATCATCTTGCACAGGCATCTTCCGCAAACGCTCCGGAAAGCTTATATCTAATTCAAACCACCACAGGAGCTATACCCATACGTCCTCCCATGATGCGCCGACCGAATCAGGCGCCGCCAATGAATGGCCCTCGTTTCAACGAGTGGATCGTCAGCCCCAAGGTTCGCGTGATCGACCATGAGGGCGAGAATCTCGGCGTGATGTACACGCGCGAGGCGATGGCGCAGGCGCAGGAACTCGGCCTAGATCTGGTCGAGGTGTCGCCGAACGCGGATCCGCCCGTCGCCAAGTTCCTCGACGTCGGCAAGTTCAAGTACGAGGCGCAGAAGAAGGCGAACCTCGCCCGCAAGTCGCAGAAGACGCAGGAGATCAAGGAGATCAAGATGCGTCCGAACATCGATGACCACGATTACGACACCAAGATGAAGAAGGTCGTCGAGTTCATCGAGGAGGGCGACAAGGTCAAGGTCACGATGCGCTTCCGTGGTCGCGAGCTGAGCCACGGCCAGCTCGGCATGGCGGTGCTGCAGCGCGTCGCCGAACAGGTCGCCGAGGTCGCCAAGGTCGAGGCCTATCCGCGCATGGAAGGCCGTCAGATGCTGATGGTGCTCGCGCCCAAGTAATTCCGGCCGATCCGGCGCTTTCCGTAGCGTCAGGCAGGTTTTTGAACACCGGGTCCGGCAACGGGCCCGGTGTTGCGTATGGGCGACAGTCCATTCGAAAATGCATACGGCAACGACAAATTACTAGACGCTCACGCCTGCGCGATCCTAGCCTCAAAAGAAAACCCGATATTCGAAAACCGAAATCGGAACAGGAGAGGATGACCATGCGCCTTACTGCGTATCTGCTGTCGGCTGCGACGATCGCGATTGCCTCGCCCGTCATGGCGCAGAACAATTCGCCCGAGCCGTCGAGCCCGGCGACCCAGACGACCTCGCCGACCGCGGCGGGGTCGGTCGCGCAGGACGAGGGCGATCAGGGCGATATCGTCATCACCGCGCAGGGCCGCGCCCAGGCGCTCGCCGACGTGCCGGTCGCGGTTTCGGCGATCACCGCGGAGACGCTGCAGAATTCCGGCGCCAGCGACATCCGCCAGCTCAACCAGCTCGCGCCGTCGCTGCTGGTGTCGTCGACCGGTTCGGAGGCGAACGGCTCGGCGCGCATCCGCGGCATCGGCACGGTGGGCGACAATCCCGGCCTAGAAAGCTCGGTCGCGGTGTTCATCGATGGCGTCTACCGCTCGCGGTCCGGTATCGGCCTCACCGAACTCGGCGAGATCGATCGCGTCGAGGTGCTGCGCGGCCCGCAGGGCACGCTCGGCGGCCGCAACTCCTCGGCCGGCCTGATCAGCATCATCAGCAAGGCGCCGTCGTTCCAGGGCTTCAGCGGCGGTGCCGAAGCGACCTACGGCAATTACGATTTCTACCGTTTCGCCGGCAATCTCAACCTGCCGCTCAGCAAGACGATCGCGGCGCGGGTCGACGGCGTCTACGTCAAGCGCGACGGCTTCTACCGCGATTATACGAACAACACCGACGTCAACAATCGCAACCGCTATTTCGTCCGCGGCCAGTTGCTGTTCGAGCCGAGCAGCGACATCCGCTTCCGCCTGATCGGCGACTATACGCATCGCGACGAGAAATGCTGCGCCGCCACCTATGTCGACCGCAGCGTCAACGAGGCGGTGGGCAACCTCAACAACCCCGTCGCGTCGGTCAACGCCGGCCTCGCGGCGGGCGCCAACGGCAACAACATCGTCAACGTCATCCGCGACCTCGGCCAGCCGCTCGGCCTCGTCACCAGCCCCGGCTACAGCCGCGACGTCTCGGTGAGCGCCGGCCGCAGCTTCGCCGGCATCACCAAGGACTGGGGCGTCTCCGGCCAGCTCGACTGGACGATCGGCACCACCAAACTGACCTCGATCACCGCGTACCGTGATTACGATTCGGATCAGGGCTCGGACACCGACTATAGCCGCGTCGATATCCTCTATCGCGCCGCCAACGGCAATTCGGCGCGCCGCTTCCGCACCTTCACGCAGGAACTGCGGCTCAACGGTTCGCTGTTCGCCGACAAGCTCGACTGGCTGGTCGGCGGCTTCTTCGCCAACGAGGATCTGCGCGTCCTCGACAATCTGCGGTTCGGCAGCCAGTACGGCCGCTTCGCCACCTGCCGCCTCGTTTCGGGCAGCGCGCTCGCGCAATTCTACGCGCCCGGAAGCACCGGCTGTCTCAGCGCCACGGGACGCGCGGTGCTCAGCGGCGGCGTCCCCGGCGTCGCCTCGCCCTTCGGTGCCGCGGGGCCGCTCATCGTCAACGCGATCGCCACGCTCGACGGCATCAACGACAAGGGCTCGACCCGCGACGTCTACAATCAGAACAGCCGCAACTGGGCGCTGTTCACGCACAATATCTTCCACGTCACCGACACCGTCGATCTGACGCTCGGCGCGCGCTATACCAACGAACGCAAGAAGTTCGACGCCAGCTTCACCAACGACAACACCGGCTGCACCGCGATCCAGAGCTCGCTGCGGTCGCTGCTCGCGAACCCCGCCCTGGCGCCGACCGCCGCCGGAATCATCGGCCTCGCCTGTCAGGGCAACAACACCGCCGAGCTCAACGGCGTGTCGATCAACAGTCGCCGCAAGGAAGACCGGTTCACCGGCACCGCGATCCTGTCGTGGAAGCCGATCGACGATCTGCTGCTCTACGGCAGCTATTCGCGCGGCTATAAGGCAGGCGGCTTCAACCTCGATCGTTCGGCGCTCAAGCAGCCGGTGCAGACCTTCGCCCAGCTCGGCGGCGCGCAGGCGCTCGCCAACTCGCTGCAATTCGCGCCCGAGACGGTCAATTCCTACGAAGTCGGCGCAAAATACGGCACCGGCCCGTTCACCTTGTCCGCGGCGGCGTTCATCCAGGATTTCAGCAATTTCCAGCTGAACACCTTCAACGGCACGGTCTTCCTCGTGCAGAACATCAACGGCTGTTCGTCGAGCCTCAACGGCGGCGACCGCGACCAGAGCAAATTCCCGGCGGCGAGCAACTACAATGCCGCGGCGACCAGCAGCGGCGTCTGCCCGTCGGGCGACATCGGTTACGGCGTCCGTGCCAAGGGCGTCGAGCTGGAGGCCTCGCTGGTCCCGGCACGCGACTTCCGCGTCAGCCTCGGCCTCACCGTCACCGACACCAAATATCGCAGCCAGCTCGTCGGCAGTTCCTCGGGCGCGCCGCTCGACCAGGCGCTGCGCCTGCTGCCGGGGCGGACGCTGTCCAATTCGGCGGACATCGTCGCGACCTCGTCGGCCTCGTGGACGCCGCAGCTCGGCGGCGGCTATTCGGCGCTGTTCTACGTCGATACGCGCATGACCAGCGACTATAACACCGGCTCCGACCTGTTCCCGCAAAAGGCGCAGGACGGTTATGCGATCGTCAACGCCCGCATCGGGCTGCGCATGCCGGACGAGCGGATCAGCCTCGAATTCTGGGGGCAGAACCTGACCAACGTCGATTACGCGCAGGTGGCGTTCAACTCGCCGTTCCAGGAAGGCGCGGCCAATGCGGCATTCCAGGACGCGCAATATCCCGGCGGCCGCCAGCTCTTCTCGCAATATCTCGCCGAGCCGCGGACCTATGGCGCGACGATCCGCGCGCGCTTCTGATTGTACCGATCCGTTCGTGCTGAGCCTGTCGAAGCATCTTGAGACTCAAGCCCTTCGACAGGCTCAGGGCGAACGGCGCGCGTTTGTCGGCGGAATCAGCAGGCAACGGGGAGGGGAGGGTTACGCCGCCATCTCGACGGTTTCGCCGCTCGCGGCGGTGCGCAGGCGGCGTTCCAGTGTCTTCAGCCGCGCCGCCGCGGTGATCCGGTCGCCGGTCAGGTCGGTGACGTAGAAGGTGTCGACCGCGCGCTCGCCATAAGTGGCGACATGCGCCGAATGCAGCGTCACCTTCGACTGGAACAGCGCCTGCGCGAGCTGGTTGAGCAGCGCCGGCCGATCACGCGCATTGACCTCGATCACCGTAAAACGGTTCGAGGCGTGATTGTCGATCAGCACGTTGGGCTCGATCTCGAACGCATCCGCGCGCGTACGCGCCGCCGGCTTGGCGACGAGCCGGTCGGTCAGCTTGCCGCGATTCGCCAGCGCATCCTCGATCGCCATCTTGAGCCGTTTCAACTGGTCGAGATCGTCGAACGGCCGCCCGAACGGATCCTGGACGAGGAAATTGTCGATCGCCATGCCGTCGCGCGTCGTGTGGATGCGTGCGTCGATGATGTTGCCGCCCGCGACGTGGATCGCCCCGGCGATCCGGTAGAACAGGCCGGGATGGTCGGCGGCGTAGATCGTCACCAATGTCGCGCCGCGCGTCGCATAGACCTGCGCGTCGATCGAGAGTTGCGCGTCGCCGGCCGCCGCGATGAAGCGTGCGTTGTGCGCGAGCACGTCGTCGGGCTCGGCGATCCAATAGGCCTCGGGGAAGCGGCGCACGAAGGCGTCGAACCGCGCCGGTTCCCAGCCCAGCGTCGCCTGCAGCGTCTCCTGCCGCGTCGCGATCCGCTCGGCGCGCCCGCGCTGCTTGTGGCCGAGCCGCAGCACTTCCTCGGCGCCCTCGTAGAGGTCGGCGAGCAACTGGCGCTTCCAGCCGTTCCACGTACCGGGGCCGACCGCGCGGATATCGACGATGGTCAGCACCAGCAGTAGCCGCAGCCGTTCGGGGCTCTGCACGACCTCGCAGAAATCGAGGATCGTCTTGAAGTCCGACAGGTCGCGCTTGAACGCGGTCGCCGACATCAGCAGGTGCCAGCGCACCAGCCACGCCACCGTCTCGGTCTCCGCGGGCGACAGGCCGAAGCGCGGGCAGAGCCGTTCCGCCACCTCCGCGCCGAGGATCGAATGGTCGGCGTCGCGCCCCTTGGCGATATCGTGCAGCAGCACCGCGACATAGAGCACGCGCCGCGACACGATATGCTTGATGATCGCCGAGGCAAGCGGGTGATCGTCCTTGAGTTCGCCCTTGTCGATCCGCGCCAGCAGCCCGATCGCGCGGATCGTATGCTCGTCCACCGTATAATGGTGGTACATGTCGAACTGCATCTGCGCGACGACGCGGCCGAAGTCGGGCACGAAGCGGCCGAACACCCCCGCCTCGTTCATCCAGCGCAGCACCAGTTCGGGATCGCGTGGAGACGTCAGCACGTCGAGGAACAAGGCATTGGCGCGCGGATCGCGGCGATGGCGCGCGATGAGCTTGGCGTCGCGCGCCGCGGCGCGCATCGCCAGCGGATGGATCTCGACGCCGTGCAGATCGGCCAGCTGGAAGATCTCGATCAGCCGCACCGGATCTTCGCTGAAATAATCGTCGCGCGGCAGTGCGAGCCGGCCGCGATCGAGCACGAAGCCATGTAATTTGTCCGGCCGCCGCCGGATCGTCGGCAGCCCGAACCGCCGCCCGCGCGCCGCGAACCGCTCGTCGAGATGCGCGAGGAACACGCCGGTGAGGTTGCCGACCGTCTTCGCCTGCAGGAAGTAATATTGCATGAAGCGCTCGACCGCCGGTTTGCCGGGCCGGTCGGAGAAGCGCATCCGCGTCGCGATCTCGCGCTGGACGTCGAAGGTCAGCCGATCCTCGGCGCGGCGGGTGACACTGTGCAGGTGACAGCGTACCGCCTGGAGGAAATTGTCGGCGCGGTGGAACAGGCGATATTCGGCCTTGGTCAGCAGGCCGACCTCGACCAGATCGGCGCCGCGCTGGACGTCGTGGATGTACTTGCCGATCCAGAACAGGGTGTGGAGGTCGCGCAGGCCGCCCTTGCCCTCCTTGACGTTGGGCTCGACGACATAGCGCGTGTCGCCCATCTTGCGGTGGCGCGCGTCGCGCTCGGCAAGCTTGTCGGCGATGAACTGGCGCTCGGTGCCGTGCTGCACCTCCGCCTTGAAGCGCTTCGCCGCCTCGTCGTAGAGCGCCACGTCGCCGGTGACGTAGCGTGCTTCGAGCAAGGCGGTGCGGATCGTCACGTCGCCCTTCGCCTGCCGCACCATCTCGTCGAGCGAGCGGCTGGAATGGCCGATCTTCAGCGCGAGGTCCCAGAGCGCGTAGAGCATCGATTCGATGACCTGCTCGGCCCAGGGCGTCTGCTTGCCGGGGGTGAGGAAACCGATGTCGACGTCGGAGAATGGCGCCATCTCGGCGCGGCCGTAACCGCCGACCGCGATCAGCGTCAGCCGTTCGCCCGCGGTCGGGTTGTGGAGCGGGTGGAGCCGCTGCGTCGCGAGGTCGAACAGCACGCGCAACAACTGGTCGGTGAGATACGCCTGCGCGTTCGAAGCCTCCAGCCCGCGCGACGGATGCGTGGCGAGCCGCCGCTGGATCTCGGCGCGACCCTCGGCGAGCGCCTCCTTGAGGATCGCGGTGGCTTGGGTGCGCAGGGCGATGCCGGTCGCGTCGATCGCGGCGATCTGTTCGGCGAGCGCGCGGCGATCGACGATCGCGCGGCGGTTGGGAAGGTGGTCGAAACGGCGCTGCATGGCGGCGAGGTATAACCGCGCGAGGGTTAAGGGGACATGGGGTTTGGAGAGAGGTGCTGAGTCCTCCCCCGCAAGGGGGAGGTGGCGCCGCGAAGCGGTGACGGAG
>NZ_SCMZ01000051.1:0-29633 GCF_005503285.1 Sphingomonas sp. 2SG | reverse complement strand
TCCCCCGCCCCTGCCCCGGCCGGCGAGTCGCCGGCCGATGCGCCGGTGGGGACGCTGAAGGGCCTCGGGCCGAAGCTCACCGCGCGGCTGGCCGAGCTGGGCATCACCACGGTCGGGCAGGTCGCGGCGCTGAGCGACGACGAGGCGATGCGGCTCGATGCGCAGCTCGGGCCGTTCGCCGGGCGGATCACGCGCGATCGCTGGATCGAACAGGCGCGCTTCCTCGCCGCGGGCGACCGCGCGGGGTTCGAGGCGGTGTTCGGCCGGCTCTGACGCCGGTCAGCGGTCGAGGAAGGGCGCGGCGAGGTCGGGCCGCACCCGCAGCAGCCGGCCCGTCGCGCGGTCGAGCAGCGCCCAGGTGGTGACCGCCTCCACCTTCACCTTGCCGTCGGCGCCGATGAAGCGGACGTGGCGGTCGAAGCGCGCGCCCTTGGGCGGTTCGGGGACCCAGGTCTCCCCCGTCACCGTCTCGCCGGCGGCGACGTTGCCGCGATAGTCGATCGCGTGGCGGGTCACGACCCACACCAACGCGGCACGGTCGGCCGCCGACGCGACCGCCTCCCAATGCGCGACGGCGATGTCCTGGATCCAGCGGACCCACACCGCATTGTTGACGTGGCCGAGCTCGTCGATGTCTTCCGCCGCGGCGGTGATCGACCGGGTGAAGCGACCGCTCATCGCTGCCCCCTCACCGCTGCCGCCGCCGACGCCACCAGCGGAAGGCGGCGAACAGCGTGCCGAGCACCACCGCCGCCAGCGCCACCCACAGCCATTGCCGGCCGTGCGGGCGATAGCGGCCGAGCAATTCGGCGATGCCGGTGCCGAAGACATAGCCGAGGCTGGTGAACAGCACGCCCCAGACCGCCGCGGCGATCGCGTTGATCCACAGGAAGGTGCGCGTCGGCACGTGGGTGGTGCCGATCGCGATCGGGCTGACCGTGCGCAGGCCGTAGAGGAAGCGGAAGATAAAGATGAAGCCGATCGGATAGCGTTCGAGCGTGTCGAGCGCCTTGGCGAAGGCGGGCTTCGACTGGGCGCGCTGCACCCAGCGATGGTCGCGGAAGCGCCGTCCGGCCGCGAAGAACGCCTGATCGGCGACGAACGAGCCGGTCGCCGCGGCGATCATCGCGCCGGGCAGCGACAGCAACCCCTCATGCGCGAACAGGCCGCCGGCGAGCACCATCGTCTCGCCCTCGATCCCCGCGCCGAGGAACACCGCGGCAAGCCCATATTGGGCGATGAGCGTCTCGATGCTCAGCGGTCGATCCCGAGCTGCCAGAGGACGAAGGCATGTTCCTCGGCGGCCTCGCGCAGCGATTCGAACCGGCCCGACTTGCCGCCATGGCCCGCGCCCATATTGGTCTTGAGCAGCAGGACGTTATCGTCGGTCTTGGTGGCGCGCAGCTTCGCCGCCCATTTCGCCGGCTCCCAATAGGTCACGCGCGGATCGTTGAGCCCGCCCGAGATGAACATCGGCGGATATCCTTGCGCGACGACATTGTCGTACGGGCTGTAGCTGCGGATCAGCTCGAACGCCGCCTTATCCTCGATCGGATTGCCCCATTCGGGCCATTCGCCCGGCGTCAGCGGCAGATCGGCGTCGAGCATCGTGTTGAGCACGTCGACGAACGGCACGTCGGCGATCACCGCGCCCCACAGTTCGGGATCGGAATTGACGATCGCGCCCATCAGCTCGCCGCCCGCGGAGCGGCCGGCGGTGGCGATGCGGCCGGCTTTGGTCCAGCCGGCGTCGATCAGCCCCTTTGCCACGTCGACGAAATCGTTGAACGTGTTAGTGCGCTTGTCGAGCTTGCCGTCGTGATACCATTGCTGGCCGAGGTCGTCGCCGCCGCGGATATGCGCGATCGCATAAGCGAAGCCGCGGTCGAGCAGCGACAGCCGCCCGGTCGAGAAGCCGGGCGGGATCGCATAGCCGTAGGCGCCATAGGCATAGAGGAACAATGGCTGCGACCCGTCGCGCTCGAACCCCGCGGGATAGACGATCGACACCGGGATTTCGGTGCCGTCGCGTGCGGCGATCCTGAGCCGCTCGGTGCGATAGCCCGCGGCGTCGTAACCGGCCGGAATCTCCTGCACCTTCAGCACTTCGAGCGCGCCGGTGGCGACGTCGTAATCGTAGACGGTGCCGGGCGTGACCATCGATTCATAGCCGAGCCGCAACGTGTCGACGGCATATTCGGGATTGTCGCCGAGGCCCGCGGCATAGCTGGCTTCGGGAAAGGCGATGCGCTGCGGTTCGGTCGGCGCGTCGTAGCGATGGATCGCGATCTGATCGAGGCCGTCCAGTCGCCCCTCGACGACGAAGAAGTCGCGATAGCATTCGACGCCGGTCATGTAGAAATGCGCGTCGGCGGGGATCAGCTCGTGCCAGTCGCCCGGCGCGTTGACGCTGGCGGTGCACAGCCGCCACATCGGGTCGGTGTCGTTGGTGTGGATGAACAGCGTGCCGTCATGCGCGTCGACGTCATATTCGCGCCCCTCCTTGCGGGGGGCGACGAGGATCGGCGTCGCCAGCGGGTCGTGCGCCGGGAGCAGCCGCACCTCGCTGGTGACATGGTCGCCGGTGCCGATCACCAGCCACTGGCGATCGCTCGTCTCGGCGACGGCGACGCGATAGCCCTCGTCCGCCTCGCGGAACAGCTCGACGTCGTCGCTCACCGGCGTGCCGAGCCGATGGAAGCGGGCATTGTCGGTGCGCCATTGCTCGTTGGCGAGGCCGTAGAGGAAGCCGGCATCGTCGCTGGTCCAGACGATGTCGGAGAGCATGCCGGGGATCACCTCGGGCAGATGCTCGCCGGTGGCGAGGTTCTTGACGCGCACCTCGAACCGTTCGGCGCCGCTGTCGTCGATGGCGTAGGCGAGATGGCGGCCGTCGTTGCTGACCGCAAAGGCGCCGAGCCGGAAATATTCCTTGCCCTCGGCGAGCGCGGGTTCGTCGAGCAGCAGCTCGTCGGGACCGCCGGCGACGGGCTTGCGCCACCATTTGCGATATTGGCCGCCGGTCTCGTAGGCGGTCCAGTAGAGCCAGTCGCCGTCCTTCTGCGGCACCGAGGATTCGTCCTCCTTGATGCGCGCCTTCATCTCTTCGTACAATCGGTCGACCAGCGGCTGGTGCGGCGCCATCACGCTTTCGAAATAGGCGTTTTCCGCCGCGAGATAGGCGAGCACGTCGGGGTCGGTGACCTCGGGATAGTTCGGATCCTTCAGCCAGGCATAGGAATCCTCGATGGTGATGCCGTGCGTGGTGAAGCGGTGCGGGCGCCGGTCGGCGACGGGCGGCGTGATATCGGTCATTCCTATGCCTTAGCTGCGCGATCGGGGGCCGTCATGCCCTTCCCCATGCAATCGGACGGTCGAGCAACAAAGCGGAAACACCTCGACCATTGAACCGTTCCGGCCGCGCCGCCATGGCTGCTCCCCGGACGATTGGGGGACATGGGACATGGCCGGCGGATTGGTTGCGCTGCTCGACGATATCGCGGCGATGGCGAAGCTCGCCGCCGCCAGCCTCGACGACGTCGCCGGCGCGGCGGGCAAGGCGGGGGCGAAGGCGGCGGGCGTCGTCATCGATGATACCGCGGTGACGCCGACCTATGTCGTCGGACTGAGCCCGGCGCGCGAACTGCCGATCATCGGCAAGATCGCGCTGGGGTCGCTCAAGAACAAATTGCTGTTCCTGCTGCCCGCGGCGCTGGTGCTGAGCGCGCTGGCGCCCTGGGCGATCACGCCGATCCTGATGCTCGGCGGCGCCTATCTGTGCTTCGAGGCGGCGGAGAAGATCGTCGGCGCGCTCACCGGCCACGGCCATGGCGACGATGCCGCGGTCGAGACCGATCCCAAGGCGCTGGAGGACCGGCAGGTGTCGGGCGCGATCCGTACCGACCTGATCCTGTCGGGCGAGATCATGGCGATCGCCTTGGGCGAGCTGAACGGGCAGTCGCTGGTCAATCAGGGAATCGCGCTGGCGCTGGTGGGGATCGCGATCACCGTCGGTGTCTATGGCGTCGTCGCGCTGATTGTGAAGATGGACGATATCGGCCTGCACCTCGCGCAGAAGCCGGGCGCGGGATCGCAGGCGTTCGGGCGCGGGCTGGTCGCGGCGATGCCGGTGGTGCTGAAGGCGCTGTCGCTGATCGGCACCGCGGCGATGGTCTGGGTCGGCGGCGGGATCATCGTCCACGGGCTGGAAGCGTTCGGCGTGACCGGCCTGCCGCACGCGCTCCACGCCGCCGCCGAGGGCGCGGCGCATGCGGTCGGCGTGCTGCCGGGGGTGGTGAACTGGGTGGTGACCGCGGTGGGATCGGGGATCGTCGGGCTGATCGTCGGCGGCGCGATCGTCGGGTTGCTGCATCTTGTGCCGCGCAAGGGGCATTGAGGGGCGCGCCTTATCAGGGCCCGACTGCCTGCCAAAAACGTCCCGTCACCCCGGACTCGTTCCGGGGTCCACCGGCCCACAAGGGCATGGATCGAGGCTCAAGCCGATCCCCTCGCCGCAGAGTGGACCCCGGAACAAGTCCGGGGTGACGGAATGCATTGGGATACGTCATCCCGATTCAGGAGGTCGCCTCGCTCGCCGCGGTGGTCCAGCCCAATCGCGGGATCGTGATCGAGCGTTTGCCCGACAGGTCGACCCGCGCGACGAACAGTTCGCGGCTCTCGATATAGCCGATCAGCCGCCGCACCCGCCCCAGCGAGCTCGTGCCGTAGGTCTCGGCCAGCGCCGTATCCGACGGACACGGCTCGCCGCCCTTCGCGGCGCGGGCGACCAGCAGGAAGGCGCCGATCATGTCGTCGGGCAGCGAATAGGCGAGCTCCATCGCCTCGGCCCATTGCGGGTCGGTGACGTCGAAAATCCCCGCGCGTGCCGCCGACAGCCGGCGGGTGAAGCCGGGCAGGTCGAGCGGCGGCTTGGCGAGGCCCGCCATGCGGCAGCGCACCTGGAAATCCTGGAACAGCACCGAGGGCGGGCGCAGCGCCGAATCGCGATCGGCGACGATCGCCTCCAGCACGCCCGCATAGATGCCCTCGACCTCCTCGTCCGACTTGTCGGGGAGCGGCGCCAATGTCGTCTGCTGCGACGCCGGCCGCTCGATCGTGTCGAGCAGTTCGTCCGCCGGCACCCGCCGCGGGCGCGAATCGAACGCCATCGGCAGTTGCGGCGCCGCGTCGGGCGGCGGCGCGAAGATCAGTTGCTGGAGGTTCTCCGCCGGCGCGCTCGGCAGCGGGGTCAGCTTGGGGCTGCCGCTGCGCGCCGAGGTGGCGACCTGGCCGATCTTTACCGTGATCGGGCGCCGCGACACCGCCGGCCCGAGCGCGAGGAAGGTGCCGCGCGCGAGATCGCGGATCACGTCGGCCTGCCGCCGTTCCATGCCGAGCAGATCGGCGGCGCGCGCCATGTCGATGTCGAGGAAAGTGCGCCCCATCAGGAAGTTGCTCGCCTCCGCCGCGACGTTCTTGGCGAGCTTGGCGAGCCGCTGCGTCGCGATCACCCCGGCGAGGCCGCGCTTGCGGCCGCGGCACATCAGATTGGTCATCGCCGACAGCGACGCGCGACGCACCTCTTCGGCGACCTCGCCGCCGGTGACCGGCGCGAACAATTGCGCCTCGTCGACGACGACCAGCGCCGGATACCAATGCTCCCGCGGCGCATCGAACAAGGCCGACAGGAAGGCGGCGGCGCAGCGCATCTGTCCCTCCGCCTCCAGCCCCTCGAGGCTGAGCACCACCGAGGCGCGATGCTCGCGCAGCCGGGTGGCGATGCGCGCGATCTCGGGCACCGAATAATCCGCCGCCTCGATCACGACATGGCCGTACGGCCCGGCGAGCGTGACGAAATCGCCCTCGGGATCGATCACCACCTGCTGCACCTGCCCCGCCGAGCCTTCGAGCAGGCGGCGCAGCAGATGCGACTTGCCCGACCCCGAATTGCCCTGGACGAGCAGACGGGTGGCGAGCAGTTCTTCGAGGTCCATGGTCACGGGCGCGCCGCGGTCGTCGCTGCCCATGTCTACGCTGACGGTCATTGGTTGCGCGTTTGGCGTATCCGGGGGGGCGGGGGCAAGCGGTTTGCGTCCGGTTGCCGCCCGGCGACGCGTCCGGTACGCCACCGCCGCCCGCCCCGACCAAGGACGCTCCCGATGGCACAGCTCCCCCTCGCCGATCTCGCCCAGCGCCTGTTGCGCAAACCCGCGCATGCGCTCGATCCCGAGGAGCGGCGCGTCCTCGATTCGATCGATTCCGGCACGATCGTCAGCCGCGACGCCGCCGACGAGGCGGATGCGCGCTCGAGCCTCGGCGACCGGCTTGCCGACCGCGTCGCGGCGGTGGGCGGATCGTGGGGGTTCATCATCGCCTTCACCGTCGTGCTGCTCGGCTGGATGCTGCTCAACACCGACGTGCTCGCGCATTTCGGCATGGCGTTCGATCCCTATCCCTACATCTTCCTCAACCTGATGCTGTCGACGCTCGCCGCGATCCAGGCGCCGGTGATCATGATGAGCCAGAACCGCCAGGCGGCGAAGGACCGGCTCGCCGCCAGCCTCGATTACGAGACCAATTTGCGCGCCGAGCTCGACATATTGCGGCTGCACGAGAAGCTCGACGGGATCGTGCTCGACCGGCTCGCCGCGCTGGAGGCGAAGATCGACGCTCTGGCGAAAAGCGTACCCACCGCCTAAAGGCACAGGATTATTCGCTAGAGGCAGTCATGGCAGGCCATTCCAAGTTCAAGAACATCATGCACCGCAAGGGCGCGCAGGATAAGAAGCGCTCGGGCATGTTCTCCAAGCTCAGCCGCGAAATCACCGTGGCGGCGAAAATGGGGATGCCCGACCCCGACATGAATCCGCGGCTGCGCGCCGCGGTCAACGCCGCCAAGGCGCAGTCGATGCCCAAGGACAATATCCAGCGCTCGATCGACAAGGCGAGCCGCAGCGATACCGAGAGCTACGAGGAGATTCGCTACGAGGGCTTCGGCCCGGGCGGCGTGTCGCTGATCATCGAGGCGCTGACCGACAATCGCAACCGCACCGCGACCAACGTGCGCACCGCGGTCGCCAAGAACGGCGGCAACCTCGGCGCGAGCGGCTCGGTGAGCCATGCCTTCGACCGCGTCGGCCTGATCAACTATCCGGCGAGCGCCGGCGATGCCGAGAAGGTGTTCGAGGCGGCACTCGAGGCGGGGGCCGAGGACGTTTCCTCGTCCGAGGACGGCCACGAGATCTGGACCGCGGTCGGCGACCTGCACGAGGTCGCCAAGGCGCTGGAGCCGGTGCTCGGCGAGCCCGAGGGTGCCAAGCTCGCGTGGCGGCCGCAGACGATGGTGGCGGTCGACGAGGGCGATGCGGCGACGCTGTTCAAGCTGATCGACACGCTCGACGACGACGACGACGTGCAGACCGTCTGGGGCAATTACGAAGTCTCCGACGAGGTGATGGAGAAGCTGGGCTGACCTTGCCGGGTTCACGCGGAGGCGCGGAGGCGCGGAGGGTCGCGCCCGCGGCTGCCCGTTCCCGCGCCAGCGGGCCGCGACATCGGCCGGCGACGACACGGCATATCGGCCACGGACGCGACCTCTTCGCGTCCTCGCGTCTTCGCGCGAATCTGGTCCCCGGCGATCCGGGTAGAGCAGCTTTGGTTCACGCGAAGACGCGAAGCCGCGAAGAGGTTTTGCGCGCAGAGGCGCAGAGCGCGCAGAGGATGGTGCGTTCTGGACGGGCGTCTCGCTTATGGCTGAGCGGACATGCTGCCGCGCTCCTGACGCTCTCTCTGCGTCCTCTGCGCCTCTGCGCGCAAAATCCTTATTGCGTGGCGGCATCATGATCATTCTCGGCCTCGATCCCGGGCTCGGCACGACCGGCTGGGGCGTCATCCATGCCGATGGCAACCGGCTGTCGCACATCGCCAACGGACAGATCCGCACCGATCCGTCGATGCCGCTGCCACGGCGTCTGTCGAACCTGCATGCGGCGCTGATCGACGTGATCCTCACCGAGCGGCCCGACGGCGCCGCGGTCGAGGAGGTGCTGGGCAACACCAATGCGCAGTCGACGCTGAAGCTGGGGCAGGCGCGCGGCGTCGTGCTGCTCGCCGCGGCGGGCAACGGGCTGCATATCGGCGAATATCATCCCTCGACCGTCAAGAAGGCGGTGGTCGGTACCGGCGGCGCCGAGAAGCGACAGATCCAGGCGATGATGGCGGTGCTGCTGCCTGGCGCCAAGCTTGCCGGCCCCGATGCGGCGGATGCGCTGGCGGTGGCGATCACGCATGCGCACCATCTCGCCTCGGCACAGGGCATGGCGCGGCGGGCGCGGGTGACGGCATGATCGCGCATCTGAAAGGCCGGCTCGAATCGACCGGGATCGATTATGCGGTGATCGACGTCGGCGGCGTCGGCTACCTCATTGGCGCCTCGGCGCGGACGCTGGCGGCGATCGGCCCGGTCGGCGAGGCGGCGATGCTGCATACCGAGATGCTGGTCAGCGAGGATTCGATCCGCCTCGTCGGCTTCGCACGTGCCGAGGAGCGCGACTGGTTCCGCCTGCTCACCGGCGTGCAGGGCGTGGGCTCGCGCGTCGCGCTGGCGATCCTGTCGGCGCTCGACACGGCGGAGATCGCGCGCGCCGTGTCGGCGCAGGACAAGGCGATGGTGGCGCGCGCCAATGGCGTCGGGCCGAAGCTCGCCGAGCGGATCGTGCGCGAACTCAAGGACAAGGTGGGTACGGTCGCACTCGGCCCGGCGGCGGCGGCGCAGGTGATGCCGGTCGGCGCGGCGGCGGATGCGGTGTCGGCATTGCTCAACCTCGGCTTCCGCCCCGCCGAGGCGGCGAGCGCGGTCGGCGCGGCGGAGGAGGACCTCGGAACGGGCGCGACGCTCGACGCTTTGGTGCGGCTGGCGCTGCGCAAGGCAGCGAAGTAGCGGCCGCATTGCTGGACGCTCCGGCGAAACGGGACTATATCGGGAACATGGCGCAGCTTCACGTCTCCTTGCCGACGAAGACCACGCGATGAATCGATATCTGCCGGGTCGGCCATGATGCCGACGCGGTACGGGTGAAGGCGTCGATCGACGAAGGAAGCGGCTTCAGCTGTCATCGATCGACAGCCCCCGTCCGATCGGTGGCGAGCCGATCGACGATCCGGACCGGTGTCGTCGAGCAAGGCGGGGCGGCCCGGTGGTCACGCTGGCGCCGCATGCAGGGGCGAGCTAGCAACGAAATATTCCCGAGGAGGCTTGCATGCACGTGACCGCAATTCTGAGCCATGCCGACGAGGGGGGCTTTACCGCCTTCAACCCCGAAACCGGCACCGCCACGCAGGGCGAGACGCTCGACGAGGCGCTCGCCAATCTGCGCGAGGCCGTCGAACTGTATCTCGAGGAATTCCCGATGGCGACGCGTGCAGCGCCATTTGTCACCAGCTTCGATGTCGCGGTGCATGCCTAAGCTGCCGATCTTGTCGGGTGCGGAGATCATCCGGATGCTGGAACGACTGGGTTTCGAACAGGTGAGGCAGCGCGGCAGTCATGTCGTCCTGCGTCGCGGCGATTTTGGCTGCGTCGTTCCCCTCCACAAGGCGGTGAAGACCGGCACGCTGGCAGGCCTGCTCCGTCAGGCCGGCGTGACGATCGACGAATTGTTGGCAGCACATTGACCGACGACCGTCTCCTCTCCGCCAGCCGTCGTCCCGAGGACGTCGATGCGGCGCTCCGTCCGCGCAGTCTCGACGAGTTCGTCGGGCAGCAGGCGGCGCGTGAAAACCTGCGCGTGTTCATCGAGGCGGCGCGCGGGCGCGGCGATGCGCTCGATCACGTGCTGTTCTTCGGGCCGCCGGGGCTCGGCAAGACGACGCTGGCGCAGATCATCGCGCGCGAAATGGGGGTCGGCTTCCGCGCCACCTCCGGCCCGGTGATCGCCAAGTCGGGCGATCTCGCCGCCTTGCTCACCAATCTCGAGGACGGCGACGTGCTGTTCATCGACGAGATCCATCGCCTGCAACCCGCCGTCGAGGAGGTGCTGTATCCGGCGATGGAGGATCGCGCGCTCGACCTGATGATCGGCGAGGGGCCGTCGGCGCGCAGCGTGCGGATCGACCTGCCCAAGTTCACGCTGGTCGGCGCGACGACGCGGCAGGGGCTGCTGACGACGCCGCTGCGCGACCGGTTCGGCATTCCGGTGCGGCTGCAATTCTACACGGTCGAGGAACTGACCCGCGTCGTCACCCGCGCCGCCGGGCTGCTCGACCTCGGCATCGCCCCCGATGGCGCGAGCGAGATCGCGCGGCGCGCTCGCGGTACGCCGCGCATCGCCGGGCGGCTGCTGCGCCGGGTGCGCGACTTCGCCAATGTCGCCGGTACGCCGACCGTCGACCGCGTCGCCGCGGATCGCGCACTCAACCGGCTCGAGGTCGATTCGCTCGGGCTCGACGCGATGGACCGGCGCTATCTGCACATGATCGCCGACATCTATCGCGGCGGGCCGGTGGGCGTCGAGACGCTCGCCGCCGGGCTCAGCGAGCCGCGCGACACGATCGAGGAGGTGATCGAGCCCTATCTGATCCAGCTCGGCCTCGTCGCGCGCACCGCGCGCGGGCGCGTGCTCAATGCGGGCGGCTGGAAGCACCTCGGCCTCAACCCGCCCGCCGGATCGCAGGACGGCCTGTTCGACGTTCCCTGATGATCCGGTGTCGGCCCCGGGGCAGGCTGGCGCGTGGAGATGGCTCATGAGGATCGCGGCGAACCCTTCGGAAATCCCGTCACCCCGGACTCGTTCCGGGGTCCACCGGGCCGCATGGCATCGGCCTGAGCCTCCAACCTTTCTCCTCGCCGCAGAGTGGACCCCGGAACGAGTCCGGGGTGACGGCGTAAGCTCGGATGGCGCGCGGCCAATAGGAACGGCCATGTTCCACCGCCCTGCGGTCTGGAGAGCGTCTTCCACCTACAAACGCTGTTCGCCGCGCCCCGGACAGGCTAGATCGACCGCCACATTCTTATCCCGGAGCCTCGCGTGATCGCGCTTACCCTCATCCAGATCATCCAGGTGCTGCTGAACGTGCTGTGGTGGATCATCATGATCCAGTTCGTGCTGTCGCTGCTGATCGTGTTCAACGTCATCAACACCTCGAACAATTTCGTCAGCCAGCTGCATTACGGCCTCGATCGGCTGACCGAGCCGCTCTACCGGCCGCTGCGCCGGATCCTGCCCAACATCAGCGGCATCGACCTCGCGCCGCTGGTGGTGCTGATCATCATCCGCATCCTCGACAGCGTCATCCTGCCGAACATCGCGACCAGCCTGCTGGTCAACGGCGCGGTCTGATCCGCCGCCGATGCCGGCCTGGACGATCCGCGACGACGGTCTGCTCGTCGCGATCCGGGTGACGCCGCGCGGTGGGCGCGATGCGATCGCCGCCGGCACCGAAGAGCATCTCGCCGCGCGGCTCGCCGCCGCGCCGGTCGACGGCAAGGCCAATGCCGCGCTGATCGCGCTGGTCGCCAGGACCTTCGGCGTTCCGAAACGCGCCGTCACGCTGGTCGGCGGCGATACCGCGCGATTGAAGCGGTTGCACGTCGCCGGCGACGCCGCCGCGCTGGCGAAAATCGCCGCCGCGCTTTATGAGGCCGCGGCATGACCGCCACGATCATCGACGGCAAGGCCCATGCCCTTGCCCTGCGCACCCGCGTCGCCACCCATGTCGCCACCTTTCGCGAGGCCACCGGCCGCGCCCCCGGCCTCGCCGTCGTGCTGGTCGGCGAGGACCCCGCCTCGGCGGTCTATGTCCGCAACAAGGGCAAGGCGACGCGCGACGCCGGCATGGCGAGCTTCGAGCATCGCCTGCCCGCCGACACCGATGCCGGGACGTTGCTGGCGCTGGTCGCGCAGCTCAATGCCGATCCCGCGGTCGACGGCATCCTCGTCCAATTGCCGCTGCCCGCACATCTCGATGCGGAAGCGGTGCTGCTCGCGATCGATCCTGACAAGGACGTCGACGGCTTCCACCCGGTCAACGCCGGCCGGCTCGCGATCGGCGCGGAAGGGTTCGTGCCGTGCACGCCGCTCGGCTGCCTGATGCTGCTCAAGGACATCCACCCCAATCTGTCGGGGATGGAGGCGGTGGTCGTCGGCCGGTCGAACATCGTCGGCAAGCCGATGGCGCAATTGCTGCTCCAGCAGAGCTGCACCGTGACGATCGTCCACAGCCGCACGCGCGACGTCGCCGCGCATCTGCGCAGGGCGGATATCGTCGTCGCCGCGGTCGGTATCCCGCGCTTCATCCAGGGCGACTGGATCAAGCCGGGCGCGACCGTGATCGACGTCGGCATCAACCGCACCGAGGACGGGCTGATCGGCGACGTCGACTTCGCCGCGGCCGGCGCGGTGGCGGGGGCGATCACGCCGGTGCCGGGCGGCGTCGGGCCGATGACGATCGCCTGCCTGATCCGCAACACCTATGTCTCGGCGTGCCGGCGGGACGGCATCGAGGCCGCCCTGTGATCGAGCTGTTCGTCTCGACGCTGATCACCTTCTTCGTCATCATCGATCCGCTCGGCTGCGCGCCGATCTACGCCGGCCTGTCGGCGGGCGCCTCGCCGGTGCAGCGGCGCGCGATGGCGATCCGCGCGGTCGGCGTCGCGACGGTCATCCTGCTCGTCTTCGCGCTGGCGGGCGAGGCGCTGCTCAAGGGGCTGGGCATCAGCCTGGCGAGCTTCCGCATCGCCGGCGGCATCATGCTGTTCCTGATCGCGCTCGAAATGGTGTTCGAGAAGCGCACGCAGCGCCGCGAGGACCGCGCCGCCAAGGTGGCGCACGATCCCGAGGCGGACGACGTCTCGATCTTCCCGATGGCGATGCCGATGATCGCCGGGCCGGGCTCGATCGCCTCGGTGATGCTGCTCGTCGCGCGCACCAACGGCATCGAGGCGACGCTGGTCGTGCTGGCGGCGATGGGGGTGATCCTGCTGCTGACGCTGGTGGCGCTGCTCGCGGCGGGGCCGCTGATGCGGCTGCTCGGCGCGCGGATCGAGGCGGTGATCACGCGGCTGCTCGGCGTGCTGCTCGCGGCGCTGGCGGTGCAGTTCGTGATGGACGGGTTGCAGGTGAGTTTGCGGTAACCGCGGGCGTCCCCCTTTCCTCCCCCTCCGTCAGCGCTTCGCGCTGCCACCTCCCCCTTGCGGGCAGGGCTATCGCATATGGACGCTCGTGCGAGCCTGTCGTCTTCCAAGCCCACCCCGTCACCCCGGACTTGTTCCGGGGTCCACCCTGCGGCGAGGAGAAAGGCTTGATCCGAGACCGCTCTCTCGCAGCCCGGTGGACCCCGGAACGAGTCCGGGGTGACGAATTTGATAAGGAAACCGATCGAACCTCATCACCGCAGCCATATGCGATTACCCTGCCCTTGCGGGGGAGGAATATGGAAGTCCTCCCCCGCCAGGGGGAGGTGGCGCGCCGGAGGCGTGACGGAGGGGGAGGACACGACGCCCTCCCCGCTCAATCCACCTTGAACAAGCGCAGCGGCGAATTGGCCGGCAGCGGCAATGGCGTCAGCCATGCCGGCACCTCGCCATGCGCGAGCTGGTCGTAGAAGCCGCCCGGATTGCGCGCGCGATAATTGGTCGATTCCGAATGGTTCGGGCAGAGCATCAGCATCGTCGCGCCGTGGCGCCTGATGATCGCATGCGCCTGATCCGCGCTTCCACCAAAGGCATGCTGGACGTCGAGGATCGCATCGCCGTTGCGGTGATACGGCCCCGCGATCGCATCGTGATGCGTCACCGTGATCAGCCGCGGCCCGAGGTCGACGAAGGTGAAGATCGTCTGCGCCGGATAGCGGTCGAGCGCCTTCAGCACGGTATAGCGCACGCAGCTCCCGGTCGACCGGTTGACCCGCTTGGTATAGGCGTTGGGGACGTCGACCGGCAGATATTTGATGATCAGCCCGGCGAACAGGCCCGAGACGATGAGGAAGGCCGCCACCGTACCGCCGATCCGCACCGGCCACGAGCGATGTTCGAGCAGCCAGGGCAGCACGATCCAGCCGAGCAAGGTCGCGCCCGGCACCGCGAGCAGCTGCGCCGCCGGCCCGGCGCGCACCTGCCACAGCAGCATCAGGCAGGCGAAGGTGACGAACAGCGCCACCGCGCTCCAGCCGATCAGCGCCGGCGAGCGCCGCGCCCGCCACGTGCCGAGGATCACGCCGACGACGCCGACGATCGGCAGCGCCGCGATCGGAAAGCCGAGGCGGAACGGATGTTTGTAGATCGGCTTCGCCTCGCGGACGTTGTTCAGCCAGTTCTTCTGGAGCTCGGGCGAGACCCCCTCGGGCCGACCGAGGCATTGCGGGAAGAAATGGACGAACCCCGCCGCGATTCCCGCCCCCGCCGCTACGGCGAGGCCGATGCGCAGCCCCCGCGACGTCGGGTTGAGCCACGCCAGCAGGAACAGCAAAGCCCCCGCCGCGACGGTGACGCTGAGCCACACCGGGGTCAGCGCGTCGCAGCGCATCGCGTAATTCGCGGTCGAGGCGAACGCCGCGAAGCCGATCGCGCTGCCGCCGCCGAGGCTGAGCGCATAGGCCTGCAACCGCCGCGCCTCGCCGCGGTCCCACACCCAGCGCAGCGCGAGGATCGCGCCCGCCATCGCGCAATAGGGCAGCATCTCC
Organism: Sphingomonas sp. 2SG; assembly: GCF_005503285.1. Lineage (NCBI taxonomy): Bacteria > Pseudomonadati > Pseudomonadota > Alphaproteobacteria > Sphingomonadales > Sphingomonadaceae > Sphingomonas > Sphingomonas sp. 2SG. The sequence goes on along the minus strand of NZ_SCMZ01000051.1, from coordinate 14,957 downwards.
AGCCCGATCGCGAGACTGACCGCGCTCGCCAGCCCGACCATCAGCCCGCCGCGCGCGCCTTTGGCATCGCACAGGCCGGCGACGGTGAGGCTGAGCATCGCGAGCTGCCAGCCGTGATGGTCGATCCGCTCGGGCAGGAACATCAGCATCGTCGCCGAGGTGCCGAGCAGGAACAGCAGCGCCAGCGGCCAGGCGCGCGGATCGATCAGCCGCCGCACCGTCGCCGCGACGCCGAGCATCGCGATCGAGAGCGGCAGCAGCGGCGCGATTCCGCACGCCAGCCGCTCCGCCCAGAAATTGCTGGTGAACAGGCGGAAGAACAGGATCAGCCCGGCGATCGGCAGATCGACGATGCGGCTCCAGTGGATGTCGAAGCCGACCGGCGGATTGAGCCGGTAGTTGCGCAGATCGTACCAATCCTGCCCGGCGAGCCAGGCGCGCACCTGCATCAGCCGCATATTGTCGTCGGTATCGCCGAGCGACAGCCAGCGGATCAGGTTCCAGTCGTTCCAGACGTACCAGATCATCACCCCGAGCCAGGTGACGAGGGTGAGCGCGATCCAGTGCCGGGCGAGCGCGTCGTCCAGCCGACCGCGGGGAGCTATGTTCAACTGAGCGACTTTCGTTTTGGCCGTTTCGTTCCCGGAGCAATGGCTTTAGGGCGGAGCGGATGGCGAGGGAAGCACCGGCACGACTTGCGGCGATACGCGACAGCGGCATGCTGGGGCAGATGATCCGCTTCGGTATCGCCGGGGGCATCTCGACGCTGATCTATTCGGCGGTCTATCTGCCGCTGACCGCCTGGGTCTTCCCGCGCGAGCACGCCGTCTATGCCGTGCCGTTCGCCTTCGCCGTCGCGGTGACCGCGGGCTTCTTCCTGCACAGCCGGTGGAGCTTCAAGGGCCATGGCACGCGTCGCCGTGGCGGCTGGCAGCAGGCGCAGTTCGTCGGCGTGCAGGCGACGGGCATGGCGCTCAACGCGATCGTCACCTGGATCGGCACCGCGCATTTCGGCCTGCCCGCCTGGGCGCCGCTGCTGCCCGCGGTGGCGCTGGCGACGATCGTCACCTTCATCCTCAATCGCTGGCTGGTGTTCGCTTAATGGATCGCATCGTCTACGACCGTATGGCCGCGCATGATTCCACCCATTGGTGGTATCGCGCCCGCCGCGACATCCTCAGCGACTATCTGACCCGCTACGGCGCCTTGCCGAAGGATGCGCGCATCCTCGAGATCGGCTGCGGCACCGGCCACAATCTGCCGATGCTGGCGAGCTTCGGCGAGGTCGATGCGATCGAGATCGATCCCGCCGCGCGCGCGATCGCCAGCGAGCGGCTCGGCCGCCCGGTCGGCGACGCGCCGCTGCCCGACCTGCCCGGCGTCGCACGCGGATCGTACGACCTCGTCGCGGTGCTCGATGTGGTCGAGCATATCGAGGACGATATCGCCGCATTGAAGGGGATGGCGAGCCTGCTCAGGCCGGGCGGCAAGATCCTGATCGCGGTGCCGGCGCACCAATGGCTGTGGAGCGCGCACGACGTGGTGAACCACCACCACCGGCGCTATTCCAAGGCGTCGTTGGTCAAGGCGATCGCGGCGGCGGGGCTGGCGCCGCGCAAGCTCACCTATTTCAATTCGCTGCTGTTCCCGCTCGCCGCGGCGGCGCGGATCGCCGGACGGCTGACGGGCCGCGACGACAGCGACGATTCGCCCCCCGCCAAGCCGCTCAACGCCTTGTTCGAGAAGATCTTCCGCCTCGAACGCCACGCCGTCGGCCGCGTGCCGCTGACCCCGGGCGTGTCGATCGTGACGCTGGCGGAGCCGAACTGACCCGGACGGCGGCTATTCGGCCGCCCGTCGTTCGTCCGCCAATTCGAACTCGGGCGAGGGTTCGGCGGCGTTGAAGCCGAGCGTCGAGCGGCCCTTCACCGGGCCGGCGATGTCGGCGACCAGATAGAGCGGCCGCCGCTTCGATTCGATGTAGAGCCGGCCGAGATATTCGCCGATCATGCCGAGGACGAACATCTGCGCCGCCGACAGCACGGTGACGACGAGCATCGTCGAGGTCCAGCCCTGCACCGGCGAGCCTTCGAAAAAGCCCCACAGGATGTAGAAGAGCAGCAGCAGCGAGGCGCCGGCGAGGATCACCGAGGCGTGGCTGGCGAAGCGCAGCGGCGCGGTCGAGAAGCCGGTGACCGCGTCGAAGGCGAGCCGCACCATCTTGCCGAGCGGATAATTGGTCTCGCCGGCGTGGCGTTCGGCGCGATCGTAGGGAAACGGCACCTGACGGAAGCCGACCCATGCCACCATGCCGCGGATGAAGCGCGCCTGTTCGGGCAGCGACAGCAAGGCGTCGAGCGCGCGGCGGCTCATCAGCCGGAAATCGCCGGTGTCGAGCGGGATCGGCGTGTCGGTGACGCGGTCGAGCACGCGGTAGAAAGCCGCGGCGGTCGCCTTCTTGAAGATCGTCTCGCCCTCGCGCTTGCGGCGCACCGCGTAGACGACGTCCGCCCCCTGCGCCGCCATCGTCGCGCGCATGTCGGTGAGCAGTTCGGGCGGGTCCTGGAGATCGGCGTCGATGATGAGGATCTGTTCGCCCGAACACAGATCGAGCCCGGCGGTCAGCGCCAGTTGGTGGCCGTGGTTGCGCGACAGGTTGATCGCGACCAGCCGCGGGTCCTGTTCGCTGAGCCGCTGCATCACCGCCCAGCTGTCATCGCGGCTGCCGTCGTTGATGAGGACGATCTCGTGATCGTCGCCGACCGCGGCGCGGGCCGCCGCCGCGACCCGCGCGTGCAGCAGGTCCAGGCACGCGGCCTCGTTGTAGCACGGGATGACGACGGACAGGGCGGGACGGTACATGACGCCCCGTCCTTAGCGGCTCACACGCCCGTCATCCATACGTAACGTGGCGGCGCATGGTCGTAGGCGCCACGCGGCGCCTACGACGGAACGCTCAGCTATAGTCCTTGAGCTCGTCGCCGATGATGCGGACGACGTGGAGCACGTTGGTCGACCCCGGCGTGCGGAACGGCACGCCCGCCATCACGATCACGCGGTCGCCCGCCTGCGCGATGCCGGTGCGCAACGCCATGCGCTTCGCCTTGCCGACCATATCCTCGAACGATTCGACGTCGCGGGTGTGCACCGCATGCGTCCCCCACAGCAGGCCGAGCCGGCGCGCGGTCTCCTTGCTCGGGGTGAGCACGAGGATCGGCACCGAGGGCCGCTCGCGCGCGATGCGGCGCGCGGTCGAGCCCGAGGTGGTGAAGCAGATGATCGCGGTCGCCGAGGTGGTCTTGGCGATCTGCTTGGCGGCCTCCGACAGAGCGTCGGCGGTGGTCGGGTCGGGGCGCGTCACGGTGAAATGGACGCGGTCGCCGTGCATCGGGTCGCTTTCGACCGAGACGCCGATCGAGTTCATCATCGCGACCGATTCGACCGGCCACGCGCCCGCGGCGCTTTCCGCCGACAGCATGATCGCGTCGGCGCCGTCGTAGATCGCGGTGGCGACGTCGGACACTTCGGCGCGGGTCGGCGACGGGCTCTGGATCATCGATTCGAGCATCTGCGTCGCGACGACGACCGGGCGGCCGAGCCGGCGCGACGTCTCGACGATGCGCTTCTGCAACGGCGGCACGGTCTGCGGCGGCAGTTCGACGCCGAGATCGCCGCGCGCGACCATCACGCCGTCGCACATCTCGACGATCTCCTCGAGCCGGTCGATCGCCGCGGGCTTCTCGATCTTGGCGAGCAGGGCCGCCTTGCCGCCGATCAGCTTGCGCGCCTCGGCGAGATCCTCGGGCCGCTGCACGAAGGAGAGCGCGATCCAGTCGACGCCCTGTTCGACCGCGAAGGCGAGGTCGCTGCGGTCCTTCTCGGTCAGCGCCGCCATCGGCAGCACGACGTCGGGGACGTTGAGCCCCTTGTTGTTCGACAGCGCGCCGCCGACCTCGACCAATGTCTCGATCCGGTCGGCGTCGTGGTCGGTGACGCGCAAGACCAGCTTGCCGTCGTCGAGCAGCAGGCGTGCGCCCGGTTCGATCGCGGCGAAGATCTCCTTGTGCGGCAGCTCGACGCGGGTGGCGTCGCCCGGCGTCGGATCGCGGTCGAGCACGAAGGTGCTGCCGTGTTCGAGCACGGTGCGCCCGCCCTCGAACTTGCCGACGCGCAGCTTCGGGCCCTGCAGATCGGCGAGGATCGTCGTCGGACGGTTGAATTCCTGTTCGAGCGCGCGGATCGCCTGGATCACCGCGACCTTGGACTGCTGGTCGCCGTGGCTCATGTTGACGCGGAAGGCGTCCGCGCCCGCCTGGAACAGCGTCGCGATCATCTCGGGGGTGTTGCTTGCCGGACCTAATGTCGCCAGCACGCGAACCTTTCGCGCGCGGGGCGCAATGGCAGTCGTCATAGAAAGGGCTCCTGGGGAATGGCCGCGCTCCCCTCTAGCCCCTATCTAGGACCGATCAACTTCCGAAAGGTTTTCATGACCGACAAACTCGCCGCGCTGCCCGACGCCGTCGCCGCGGCGGCGTTCCGCCGCCTCGTCCGCCACCTGCGCCATCGCACCGATGCGCAGAACGTCGACCTGATGGGCCTGTCGGGATTCTGCCGCAACTGCCTGTCCGACTGGATCGAGGAGGCCGGCGGCCTGAGCAAGGCCGAGGCGCGCGAGACGATCTACGGCATGCCGCAGGCCGAGTGGAAGGCGCGCTACCAGAGCGAGGCGACCCCCGAACAGCTCGCCCGCATGGAGGAAAGCCTCAAGCGCAACGAGGGCCGCGACGCCGCGCAGGAGGATGCGCTGGACGAGGCGCTCGACGAGAGTTTCCCGGCGAGCGATCCGCCCGCGATGACCGAGCCCGGCCGGGGTTGAGCCCGGCGGGCTAAGCGCCTAGACGCCCGCCCCTACCGGTCGTGACCGGTATCCTTTCAGCGAATCATATGAGGGCCGCAGGGCGCCTGCGGCGGGGTGGGACAATGGCGGAAGAACGGCAAGACGGCATGGGCGGCGGCCAGGTCGCGGCGGACGAGCTGCGCCTCCTGATCGAGCGCGCCGAGCGGCTCGAGGAAGAGAAAAAGGGTATCGCGGACGACATCAAGGACGTGATGGCCGAGGCCAAGGGCCGCGGCTACGACCCCAAGGCGATCCGCAAGATCCTCTCGATCCGCAAGAAGAAGAAGGAAGAATATCAGGAGGAGGAGGCGATCCTCGAGGTGTACATGCAGGCGCTCGGCATGATCTGATCGCTGGGTGCGGAGATAGCGGCGTGTGGCCGCACCTCTTCTCCCACCCACGCCGTCACCCCGGACTCGTTCCGGGGTCTACCCTGCGGCGAGGAGAATGGCCGGAGCCGTGAGCGCGCGCCTGTGGCCCCGTGGACCCCGGAACCAGTCCGGGGTGACGGGTTTCGAATGGCGCAGTGGCGAGCCTCGATGGGGCACTGGCCATCGGCGAATCACCCCCGGTCGAGCCGCCGGCCCAATCCGACGAACAGATAGATCAGCGGCGGCACGATGATCGCCGACAGCAGCACCTTGGCGATCATCTGGCCGAGCAGCAGTTCGCCGATCGGGAAGACGCCGGCGAAGGCGATCGTCACGAACAGCAAGGTGTCGACGATCTGGCTGAGCACGCTGGCGATGCCGGCGCGCAGCCAGAGCAGCCCGCTCCCCTCGCGCCCTTTCAGCGCGGCGAAGATCGTCACGTTGAGCGTCTGCGAGATGCCGTAGGCGACGATGCCGCCGAGCCAGATGCGCGGCGTGCCGCCCATCATCAGCGTGAAGGCGTCGCGCCGCGCCGGGTCCATGTCCGCGGCGGCGGGCACCGACAGCACCACCACCGACAGCAGGATCGACACGATCAGCGGCGCGAAGCCGATCCGCACCAGCCGCGTCGCGGTGTCGCCGCCGTGCAGTTCGGCGATCGCGCTCGACACGACGACGAGCAGCAGGAAGGCGAAGATGCCCGCCTCCACCGCGAGCGGGCCGAGCCCGACGAGCGGCCCCAGCGCCGACAGCGGGCCGAGCGCGACCTGTTTGTTGCCAAGTACGCCGGCGATGCAGACCATGCCGCCGTAGAAGATCGAGAAAGCGAAGAGCGAGCGCGGGATAGCGCGAACCGGAGTGTCCATCGCCGCGACGCTAGCGGCTTTCGCCCGGCCTGCAAACCGCGCGCGGGGCGGCCGGTGCGGATAGCCATTCCCACGCAGGCGCGCGACGGGTAACGTCGCCCGCGGAGAAGAGGATGCCATGGCCGATCCGCACGACGATCAGACCGCCCACGCACAGGATGCCGCCCCCGGCGCGCCCGATCTCGCCGAACTCCAGCACTGGACCTGGGTGATGGGCCGCGCGCAGCAGATGATGATGGAGCAGGGCCTTGGCCTGATGACCGCGGGCGGCGCGATGTCCGAGGCGGCGCCCTCCCCGCTCGTCAATCCCGCGCTGGTCCGCCAGACGCAGGATTATTGGCGCGACAATCTGGCGCTGTGGCAGCGCTTCGTCGATCCCGCCGCGGCGGTGCCGCCGCCGCCGCAATCGGACGGCGACGTGCGCGACAAGCGCTTCAAGGCGGCGGCGTGGCGCGACGATCCCTGGTTCGACTGGATCCGCCGCAGCTACAATCTGATCGCCGACCATATGCTGCGCGGCGTCGACGCGCTCGACGGCGTGCCCGAGCGGCAGAAGGAGCAGTTGCGCTTCGCCGCGCGCGGGCTGGTCGAGGCGATGAGCCCGTCCAACTTCCCGCTGACCAACCCCGAGGTGGTCGAGAAGACGATCGCGACCAAGGGGCAGAATCTGCTCGACGGGCTCAGGAACATGCTCGCCGACATCCAGAAGGGCCAGCTCACCCATACGTCCGAGGGCGCGTTCGAGGTCGGCCGCAACCTGGCGACGACGCCGGGCAAGGTGGTCAAGCGCACGCCGCTGTACGAGTTGATCCAATATACGCCGACCACCGACCGCGTCATGACGACGCCGCTGGTGATCTTCCCGCCGTGGATCAACCGCTTCTACATCCTCGATCTGACCCCCGAGAAGAGCTTCATCCGCTGGGCGGTGGAACAGGGCATCACCGTCTTCATGGTGTCGTGGAAGTCGGCGGACGCGTCGATGAAGGACGTGGTGTGGGACGATTACGTCACCGCGCAGGTCGACGCGGTCGACACGATCCGCGCCGCGCTCGACGTGCCGGCGGTGCATACGATCGGCTATTGCGTCGCCGGCACGACGCTGGCGGCGACGCTGGCCCTGCTCGCCGCGCGCGACGAGGCGGACAAGGTCGCCAGCGCGACCTTCTTCACCGCGCAGGTCGATTTCGCGCAGGCCGGCGAATTGCAGCATTTCGTCACCGACGAGCAACTGGCGCTGATCGGCACGCTATCGCCGCAGGGCTTCCTCGACGGGCGCTACATGGCCGCGACGTTCAACCTGCTGCGCGGGCGCGACCTGATCTGGAATTACGTCACCAACAATTATCTGTTGGGGTCCGACTATACGCCGTTCGATTTGCTCCACTGGAACGGCGACACCACCAACCTGCCGGCGAAATGGCATCTGTCGTACCTGACCGATCTGTATCGCGACAATCTGCTCGTCCAGCCCGGCGCGATGTCGGTGGCGGGCGAGGCGCTCGATCTTCGCCGGGTGACGACGCCGGCCTATGTCCAGGCGGGGCGTGAAGATCATATCGCGCCGGCCGACAGCGTCTGGCGAATCACCCATCTGCTGCGCGGGCCGTTGCGCTTCGTGCTCGCCGGATCGGGGCATATCGCGGGCGTAGTGAACCCGCCGGCGGCGGGCAAATACCAATATTGGACCAACGAATCGGGTGCCCAGAGCCTCGCCGATTTCGTCGCCGGCGCGACCGAGACGAAGGGAAGCTGGTGGCCGGACTGGCTCGCCTGGCTGCGCGCGATCGACGGCGACACCGTCGCCGCGGCGGGCGCACGGCTGCCCGGCACGGGGGCGCTGACCGCGCTCGGCGAGGCACCCGGAGACTATGTCCGCGCGCGGTAACGCTATCATGCTGCACCGCAACAAATTTAGTTGAAAGTGAGGGCGATACCTACTATTGTGCGTTGCAGCATAATAGCTGGAGTAGGATCGATGGACGATACCGTCCCGAAGTCGCCGATCACGCCCGCCCGCCGTGGCGCCGGCGCCGCGCGTGGCGCCGATAGCGCCGCCGCCCCGTCCCAGCGTTCCAAGATCAAGCCGACCGGCAGGAAGCCGGCTGCGGTGCGTGCGCCCGAGCCGGCGACCGCATCGCTTCCCGTCGTGGCCGCCGCCGTCCCGGTCGCGGTCGCGCCGATTGTCCCACCCGCAGCAAAGGAAGTTCCCATGGAAACGATCGAAAACGTCACCGCCACGACCCAGACCGCCTTCACCGATGCGACCGACCGCGCCAAGGGTGCCGTCGACAAGAGCCAGAAGCTGCTTCAGGAGGCCAGCGAGTTCGGCAAGGGCAATATCGAGGCGCTCGTCGAATCGTCGAAGATCGCCGCGCGCGGCCTCGAGACGCTCGGCCAGGATGCCGCCGCTTATGCCAAGAAGTCGTTCGAGGAGGCCGCCACGGTCGCCAAGACGCTGACCTCGGTCAAGTCGCCGACCGAATTCTTCAAGCTGCATTCGGATTACGTCCGCTCGTCGTTCGACGCGCTCGTCCAGCACAGCTCGCACAATGCCGAAGCGGTGCTGAAGCTCGCCGGCGAAGTGGTGCAGCCGCTGTCGAACCGCGTCGCGCTCGCCGCCGAGAAGCTGAAGGTCGCAGCGTAAGCGCCCGTACGATCCGGACCAAAGGGGCGGCCGCAGCGATGCGGTCGCCCTTTTCCTGTTCCAAGCCCTTGCTCCGCGCGCCCGGCGTGCCATATTTCGGCGATCACCATGACAGTTGAAGCGATCACGATGGCCGAACGCCGCGACGATGGAACGGATGAGGGCACCGGCCTCGCCACCAAGACCCGGACGCGGACAAAACAGCCGACGCCGTACCGCGTCCTGATGCTCAACGACGACTATACGCCGATGGAATTCGTCGTCCTGTGCCTGCAACGCTTCTTCCGGATGAACATGGAGGAGGCGACGCGGGTCATGCTGCACGTCCATCAGAAGGGCGTCGGCGTCTGCGGCGTGTTCTCCTACGAAGTCGCCGAGACCAAGGTCGGACAGGTCATGGACTTCGCCCGCCAGAACCAGCATCCGCTGCAATGTACGCTGGAGAAGGCGTAAACGTCGGACAGGCCGCCGTCGCCGTTATCGCGCGCCCGGCAGCCAGCTAAAGTCGAGACCCGCCGCGCGTGCGGTGTCGCGCGCGGTGTGATGCGCGGTCCGCACCAACATGGTTTCGTCGACGAAGGTCATCCGGCCGCCGTCGCGCGCGATCATCCCCTCGTCCTGCAACTGGCGCAGCATGCGGTTGACGTGCACCGCGGTGAGCCCGGTGGCATCGCCGATCTCCTCCTGCGTCAGCCCGAGCTGGAAGGTATTGCCGGCGGTGCCGTCGACGATGCGCAGCCGGTTGCGGATATCGATCAGCAGCGCCGCGACGCGCGCCTTGGCCGAGGTGCGGCCGAGCCCGGCGAGCCGGTCGGTGAGCGCGACGCGTTCGATCTGGTCGACCGCGATCAGCAGCGCGGCGAGTCGGGGATGATCGGCGCTGAGCGTGCCGATCGCCGCCCGCTCGACCGGCGCGACGGCGCATTCGGTAAGCGCGATCACCGTTTCGGGCGAGTTGCGATAGACCAGCCCCGCCATCGCCACCAGGTCGCCGCGGAACAGGAACCGCAGGATCTGGCGGCTGCCGTCGGGCAGGATGACATAGCTCATCATCGTGCCGCGTTTGACCACGAACAACTCCGGGGATTTGTCGTGTTCGCGCAGCAGCACCGCGCCGCGGCGCAGCGTCCGTTCGCGCTGTTCGAGGCTGTCGAGGGCCGCCTTCTCATTGTTCGACAGGTCGATCAGTTCGCCGAGGCGCTCGGCGAGGCAACTGGTCGTCACGCTGTTGAAATCCCCCAATTAATCGATTCTGGGTAGCAGCAACCCAAGTCGGTGCATTAAAATCAATCAACAAGCCGGGTTAAAGTTGGTTATGCGGGTGCGATCGTCCATCGCCGCATTCGCGTCTTGCGCGGGCGCGGCGGCGCGTTAGACGACGGGGATGGACCGTATCCTCATCCGTGGCGGCAATCGCCTGTCGGGCCGCCTGCGCATCTCGGGCGCCAAGAACGCCGCGCTGACGCTGATGCCCTGCGCCTTGCTTACCGACGAGCCGCTGACGCTGCGCAACCTGCCGCGGCTCGCCGACGTCGACGGTTTCGGGCATCTGCTCAACCAATTGGGCGCCTCGACGCGGATCGAGGGGACGCGGCCGGAGGATTTCGGCCGGGTGATGACGATCCGCGCCGGCAAGCTCACCTCGACCGAGGCGCCCTATGACATCGTCCGCAAGATGCGCGCATCGATTCTGGTGCTCGGCCCGGTGCTGGCGCGCGCCGGCGAGGCGACGGTGTCGCTGCCCGGCGGCTGCGCGATCGGCAATCGCCCGATCGACCTGCACCTCAAGGCACTGGAGGCGATCGGCGCCGAGCTCGAAATGGCGGCGGGCTATGTCAAGGCGACCGCGCCGGGCGGGCGACTGACCGGCGGGCGCTATCGCTTCCCGGTGGTATCGGTCGGCGCGACCGAGAATGTCGTGATGGCGGCGGTGCTGGCCAAGGGCAGCAGCGTGATCGAGAATGCGGCGCGCGAGCCCGAGATCGTCGACCTGTGCAACTGCCTTGTCGCGATGGGCGCGCGGATCGAGGGGATCGGCACCGAGACGCTGGAGATCGAGGGCGTCGACCGCCTCCACGGCGCGACCTATGCGGTGATGCCCGACCGGATCGAGGCGGGCAGCTATGCCTGCGCGGCGGCGATCACCGGCGGCTCGCTCGAGCTGCTCGGCGCCAATGCCGCCGACATGCAGGCGACGATCGACGCGCTGCGCGAAGCGGGCGTGACGGTGACCGAGACGCGCGATGGCGTGTCGGTCGAGGCGAATGCGCCGCTCGGCCCGATCACGTTGTCGACCGCGCCCTATCCGGGCTTCGCCACCGACATGCAGGCGCAGTTCATGGCGATGCTGTGCAAGGCGTCGGGCGCCAGCGTGCTGACCGAGACGATCTTCGAGAATCGCTACATGCACGTGCCCGAGCTGGCCCGGATGGGCGCCGACATCCAGGTCCACGGCCGTACCGCGGTGGTCAAGGGCGTCGACAAGCTGGTCGGCGCGCCGGTGATGGCGACCGACCTGCGCGCGTCGATGAGCCTGATCCTCGCCGGGCTGGCGGCGGAGGGCGAGACCTCGGTCGCGCGCGTCTACCACCTCGACCGCGGCTACGAGCGGCTGGAGGAGAAGCTGTCCGCGGTCGGCGCCGACATCGAACGCGCCAGCGACGGGTGAGCGCTCGGGGCTGAGCCCCGCAAGATCCGTGACCCCGGTCTATATCAGCGCAGTGCTCCTGCGAACGCAGGAGCCCAGAGCCAAGCAAACAACGTCTTATGGCGTTCGGGAATCCTGGGCTCCTGCTTTCGCAGGAGCACCGGGCGACTTTCCTGGAGGCCTCGACTTGTTCCGGGATGACGGAGTGGTCGGTGTGCGATTACGCGAAACCAACCCCCACCCCCGACGAATGGTGCATGGCACCCTGCCCCGGCATCTGTTAGCCCTGCTGTCATGCCCAGTTCGGCCGCCGCATCCGCCCGTGAGATCCTGACCCGCCTTCACGACGTGATGGCGGGTCGCAACCCGGCGCAGGCCAAGCTCAACGCCGTCGTCGGCATCATCGCCGAGGCGATGGATAGCGAGGTCTGCTCGATCTATCTGCTGCGCGAGGGCGTGCTCGAACTCTTCGCGACGCGCGGTCTCGACCAGGCGGCGGTCCACGTCACCAAGCTGGCGCTCGGCGAAGGGCTGGTCGGCTCGATCGCCGAGGATGTCGAGGTGCTCAACCTCGACGAAGCGGCGAGCCACCCCGATTTCGCCTACAAGCCCGAGACCGGCGAGGAACGCTATCACAGCTTCGCCGGCGTGCCGATCATCCGCCGCGAGCGCGCGGTCGGCGTGCTCGCCGTCCAGCACAGCGAGCAGCGCAAATATCAGGACGTCGAGATCGAGGCGTTGCAGACCGTCGCGATGGTGCTGTCGGAACTGATCGCCAACGCCGGGCTGATCGACAGCGCGACCGCCGGCAGCGACCGGCCGCAATCGACCGCGGCGGTGCGCCTGCCCGGGCAGAAATTGGTCGAGGGCATGGCATCGGGCCACGCCGTCTTCCACCAGCCGCGCATCGTCGTCGAACATACCGTCGCCGAGGACACCGACGCCGAGCGCCACCGCGTCTATGCCGCCTTCGACAAGATGCGCGAACAGATCGACCGGATGACGCGCGAGGCGGAATTCGGCGTCGGCGGCGAGCATGAGGAGGTCCTCCAGACCTACAAGATGTTCGCCTATGACGAGGGCTGGGCGCGGCGGATCAACGAGGCGATCGATTCGGGGCTCACCGCCGAGGCCGCGATCGAGCGCGTCCAGCAGCGCACCCGCCAGCGCATGCGCCAGATCGACGATCCGCTGCTCGCCGACCGGATGCACGATCTCGAGGATCTCGCCAACCGGCTGCTGCGCATCGTCTCGGGCCAGATGGGCACGGCGGCGCAGATGGGGCTGCGCCAGGACACGATCCTGATCGCGCGCAATCTCGGCCCCGCCGAATTGCTCGAATATGACAAGCGGCGGCTGAAGGGGGTGATCCTGGAAGAAGGGTCGCTCACCGCACATGTCACGATCGTCGCGCGCGCGATGGGCGTACCGGTGCTAGGGCGCGTCCGCGACGTCCGCCGACTGATCGCCGAGGGCGATCTGCTGCTGCTCGATTCGGTTGCCGGCAACGTCTTCGTCCGCCCGTCGGCGGCGATGGAGGAGGCGTTCGAAGCCAAGCTCGCGATGCGCCAGAAACGCAAAGCCGCCTTCGCCGCGCTGCGCGACGTGCCGCCGGTGACGAAGGACGGCCACCGCGTCACGCTGATGGTCAACGCCGGGCTGCGCGACGATGTCGCCGCGCTCGACGTGACCGGTGCCGACGGCATCGGCCTGTTCCGCACCGAATTCCAGTTCCTCGTCTCGGCGACGCTGCCGCAGCGCGAGCGCCAGCAGCGGCTCTATCGCGAGGTGCTCGACGCGGCGGGGACGCGCCCGGTGATCTTCCGCACCGTCGACATCGGCGGCGACAAGGCATTGCCCTATCTCAACAAGGAAGATGCCGACGAGGAGAATCCGGCGATGGGCTGGCGCGCGCTGCGGCTCGCGCTCGACCGCGACGGCCTGATGAAGGTGCAGGCGCGCGCGCTGATCGAGGCGGCGGCGGGGCGCACGCTCAACGTCATGTTCCCGATGGTGTCGGAGGCGTGGGAATTCGCCGAGGCGAAGGCGCTGTTCGAGGCGCAGCGCGTCTGGCTCGACGCGCGCGGGCGGCGGCCGCCGCTGGCGATCCGCTATGGCGCGATGCTCGAAGTGCCGGCGCTCGCCGAACAGCTCGACCTGCTGCTGCCCGACATCGACTTCCTGTCGGTCGGCACCAACGACCTCACGCAATTTTTATTCGCGGCCGATCGCGCCAATCCGCGGCTCGCCGAACGCTACGACTGGTTGAGCCCGTCGATCCTGCGCTTCCTGTCGCGGGTGATCGGGCCATGCCGCGACGCGGGCGTCGACCTCGGCGTCTGCGGCGAGATGGGCGGGCGACCGGTCGAGGCCATGGCGTTGATCGGATTGGGAATCGATCGGCTGTCGATCACCCCGGCGGCGATCGGGCCGATCAAGGCGATGGTGCGCAGCCTAGATCATGGCGCGGTCCAGCGCTTCGTCGCCGAGCTGATCGCGCGGCCGCCGCGCGACATGCGCGGCGCGCTGACCGAATGGGCGGCGCAGCACGGCGTCGATCTGGCCTGAAAGGCTGCCGAACCGCGGCCACCCCGCGTTGACTTGCAGCAAGGCATCGGGGAATGTCATGCACGTCAGCGATCCGCAGCCCTCCCTTGGAGACACGAATGGACGAGGTCGATCCCGGCCAGCCGAACCCGACCCCCGTTGCCCAGGCTCGCCCGGGTGAACGGCTGCGCCAAGCGCGGGAGATCAGGGGGCTGAGCCTGGCCGAAGTCGCGGCGCGGACGCGCGTGCCGCAGCGACATCTGGAGGCGTTGGAGACCGGCGACTACGCGCTGCTGCCCTCGCCGACCTATGCGATGGGCTTCTCCAAGGCCTATGCGCGCGCCGTCGATGCCGACGAGGTCTCGATCGCGCAGGACGTGCGCCGCGAGCTCGACCGGCTCGGGCCGCGCCAGCCCGAATACGTCCCCTACGTCACCGCCGACCCGGCGCGGGTGCCCTCGCGCGGCGTCGCGGTGATCGGCGCCGGCGTCGCGCTCGCGGTCTTGATCCTCGTCGCGCTCTGGTATGGCAGCAGCCTGTTCCAGCCGCAGGCCACCACCACGGCGGCGACCGACGACGTCGCGACGCAGGCGGTCGCGCCCAAGCCGACCGCGGCGCCGTCGCCGGCGATCCCGACCGGCGGCCAGGTGGTGCTGACCGCGACCGACACGGTATGGCTGCGCGTCTACGACGCCGACGACAAGGTGCTGTTCCAGGGTACGATGAAGCCGGGCGACCGGTTCGAGGTGCCCGCCGCCGCCAAGGATCCGATGATCAACGTCGGCCGTCCCGACAAATTGGCGGTGACGCTCAACGGTTCGGCGATCCCGCCGCTCGGCGACGGATCGCGCCCGATCAAGGATGTCGCGGTCAGCGGCTCGGCGGTGGCGCTGCGCCTCGCCGGCCAGCCCGCCGCCCAGCCCGCCGGGACGCCGACGGCGGCGCCGCGCCCGACCCGCAGCGGCGGTGCGCGGCGCGCCGG